>RFWS01000033.1 GCA_009921985.1 bacterium
AAGCAGAAGCTGGGCGGTTGATCCCCGGAACATGGATCGGCAACGGGAGTTCAACGAACCCATGCCCTGTGATTGCCCTGCGATGGGATTTGGGCGATCTTTTCCAAGACCATGATTTCCAACGAAGCCTACGTGCTTGAGCTTCTGCAAAACTCGGGGGCGGTTTCCCCGGAAGACATGGCAGCCTGCCACCAGGAAGCGGCCATGAACGGCCACTCCACCTTGGAAGGAATCATCAAGAAGGGGTTGATGACCCAAGACCAGATCCTGGAGTTTGTGGCCAAGGATTGCGGCATGGAATTCCTGCCGGCCATTGAGCAAATCCATGAGGACGTCCTGGCAATGATCCCGCCGCAGGAAAGTCGCCGATACCATGCTCTTCCGATCGAGAGACTTCCCTCGGGCTTGCGGGTTGCCATTTCGGATCCGCTGGATTTCGAAACTTTGGACGCGTTGCGCTACCTCCTGAAGGCTGATCTTGAACCGGTGGTTGTCCCCAAGGAAAAAATCGATGCCGCCATCATCAAATATTTCGGGAAGATTGATGAATCCCTGCACAGCCTGATGGCCTCCCTCGGCGGGGAGGAGCTGCAGATCAAGGGAACGGACTCCGGAGAAGGACTGGAAGTCGGTGAGGAGGGCGATGCTCCCATTATCCGGATGGTGTATGGTCTCATTCTCGAAGCCCACCATCTCCGCGCCAGCGATATCCATTTGGAGCCCCTCGAAAAACGCCTCCGCCTGCGTTACCGGATCGACGGCAGCCTTCAGGAAATGCGGAACCCGCCCAAACGACTCCAATCCAGCATTGTCAGCCGGATCAAGATCATGTCCAACATCAGCATCGCGGAAAAACGGCTTCCGCTCGACGGGCGCATCGCGTTGGCCACATCCGACGGACCCACCTTGGATTTGCGCGTTTCGACGGTACCCACCATCCACGGCGAATCCGTGGTCATGCGGATCTTGGACAAAAAGAACCTGATGCTGGGCCTTCCCGAACTCGGCTTTTTCGCCGATGACCAGGCGATCATGGAGCGCGTCATAAATTATGCGGACGGCATCTTTCTGGTCACGGGACCAACGGGCTCCGGCAAATCCACGACGCTCTATGCCTGTCTGAACACAATCAACAAACCCGATCGCAAGCTGATCACGGTGGAGGATCCCGTCGAATACCAGCTCCCCGGGGTCAACCAGGTGGCGGTGAACAGTGAGATCGGCATGACCTTCGCGGCCGCCTTGCGGGCCATGCTCCGGCAAGCCCCCAACATCATCATGGTGGGCGAGATTCGGGACGTGGAAACCGCCTCCATCGCGATCAACGCCTCCCTGACCGGGCATCTGGTGTTTTCCACCTTGCACACCAACGACGCTCCGAGCGCGATCACCCGCCTCGTGGACATGGGGGTGAAGCCATTTCTGGTTTCTTCATCCATTCGGGCCGTTCTCGCCCAGCGCTTGGTCCGCAAAATCTGCCCGGATTGCAAGGAGCCCTACTCCCCGACGGAATCGGAACTCCGGACCCTCAACCTGACGGCCGCGAATTTGGCGGAAGCCCGCTTTTCCAAGGGCCGAGGATGCGACCGCTGTCGGGGCACCGGCTACCGCGGGCGGGCTGGAATTTTCGAAATCTTCACCATCGATGATGAAATCCGTCATTTGATCAACCAAAATGCTTCCGTTTCCAAGATCCGGCAAAGAGCCCGGGATTTGGGCATGCGCACCCTGCGGGAAGACGGCATTCGCAAGGTGGTTTCGGGGATGACGACCCCGGAAGAGGTGATTTCTGCGACGATGGGGGACAAGGATTAGCCAAATATGGACACGCGCCATCTCCTGCCTTTCCTGGAAGAACAAAATCTTCTGACCCCCGATCAGTCCCGGGAGATTTCAGAGGAGCAAGCCAGGACGGGAAAACCCGTCGAGGTCATTCTTGCGAATTTCGGAATCCTGCAGATGGCGCAACTTTTGGAAAAAATTTCCGACCGCCTGGGTCTTCCCCTCATCGCCGACTTGTCCGGAATGGAATTGAGCCCCGAACTCCTTGCCAAGATCCCACCCCACACCGCCCGAAATCTGGGGGCTTTGCCTGTCGCCACCGACGGAGCCACCCTGACCGTGGCCCTCGTCGATCCGCTCAATCCACAGGCCATCGAAGACCTGCGCTTCGCTTGCGGCATGGAAGTGGTTCAAGTGGTGGTGCCTCCCGACCAGGTGCAAGCGCTGGTCGAGCGGCATTACGGTTCGACCGAGTCAAACATCGAGGATTTGATCCAAGAACTGGAAAAAGCCCCGGAATCCGCCCTGGAAACCGAGGGAATCGATCTCAATGCCGTCGGAAGCGCGCCGATTGTGAAATATGTGAACACCGTCATCGCCCGGGCGATCCAGGCCAAGGCCAGTGACATCCATTTCGAGCCCTTTGAAAAGGAGTTCAAAATCCGTTACCGGGTGGACGGTGCCCTGTACGAAATGGCGCCTCCGCCGCGCCGCTTGGCCGTGCCGGTGACCTCCCGGATCAAGGTGATGGCCAACCTGAATATTGCCGAACGCCGCGTTCCCCAAGACGGCCGCATCCAAACCCTTTTGGGGGGGCGGAATGTTGACCTGCGCGTCTCCACCCTCCCCACCCAGTACGGAGAAAGCGTGGTTCTCCGCGTGCTGGATCGGTCGGTGGTCAATTTGGACCTGGAAAAACTGGGAATTCCGAAAGCCATCTTCGACTACATTTGCGACACGATCGAAAAACCCAACGGCATCTTCATCGTGACCGGCCCAACCGGCTCGGGAAAAACCACAACCCTTTACGCCTGCCTGAACCGGGTCAACACGATTGAAACGAAGATTCTGACGGTGGAGGATCCCGTTGAATACGAACTCGAGGGAGTCATCCAGGTTCCCGCCCATGAGGCCATCGGCCTGACTTTCGCCCGGGCCTTGCGGGCGTTTTTACGGCAGGATCCGGACAAGATTCTCGTCGGAGAGACCCGGGATCTGGAAACCGCCCAAATCGCCATTCAGGCCAGCCTGACCGGGCATTTGGTGATGACGAGTCTGCACACCAATGATGCTGCGGGAGCCGTGACGCGTCTGCTGGACATGGGCGTGGAGCCTTTTTTGATGGCCGCCACGATGGAGGGCATTCTGGCCCAACGTCTCCTGCGGAGAGTTTGCAAGGACTGCCGAACCCCGTACCCACCCAAGACGGAGATCCTTTCCCAGCTCGGATTGGCTCCATCGGACGTCGGAGACCGTCCCTTTTACTTTGGCAAGGGTTGTGAAACCTGCAACGGGACCGGCTACCGGGGAAGAGTGGGCATTTACGAACTTTTGGACATCCGGGAACCGATCCGCCAGCTCATCAACGATCGCGCTCCTTCCGTGATCATCCGCCAGAAAGGAATGGAATTGGGGATGACCACCTTGCGCCAGGACGGGATCCGTAATATTCTGGAAGGACACACCACCGTCGAAGAAGTTCTCAAATACACCTGATTGCCATGCCCTTTTTCAGTTACAGCGCGGTCGACGCCCAAGGAAAAACCCACCAAGGAACTTTGGAAGCCGCGGGCGCCGCCGAAGCCGCCGCCGCCATCAAAAAACAGGGCCGTTTCCCGACAGCGATTGCGGAAACCACCGCAGAGGCGGCTCAAACCAAACGGAAGGGATTTTCCTTCAGCTTTTCCTTGGGCGGGGGCAAGGGCACGGGCAAGGTGCCAGCCAAGGTACTGACGGTCTTTACCCGCCAACTTTCGACCCTGATCAGTGCCGGACTTCCCCTCCTCCGCAGTCTCCGCACCTTGGCCAAGCAGGAAAAAAATCCAAATCTCAAGAAAATCATGGGCATACTGGCGGAGTCTGTCGAAGGAGGAACCACCTTTTCGGAGGCCCTCACCCAACATCCCAAGGCTTTCAACAAGCTCTACGTGAACATGGTCAAGGCGGGCGAACTGGGCGGAGTTCTGGAAATCGTGCTAACCCGGCTGGCGGAGTTTGCCGAAAAAAGCCAAAGGATCCGCGGCAAGGTCACCTCGGCGATGGTTTATCCGGTCGTCGTGTTGACCATTGCGGTCGGCATCGTCTCCTTTCTCATGCTCTTCATCGTCCCAAAATTTGAGGCCATTTTTAAGGACATGCTGGGCGGACGCCCCCTCCCGGCCATCACCCAAGCCGTCATGGACATCAGCAAGTTTGTCCAAGGCAATTTCCTGTTGATTGCCGTGGGGATCGTGGTGGGTTGGGTCGGACTGAAATTCGCCCTCCGTTTGCCCGGCATTCCCGCAATGATCGACAGCTACAAGCTCCGTCTTCCTTTGTTCGGGGATCTTCTCACAAAAACCTCCGTGGCCCGCTTCAGCCGGACCCTCGGTACGCTGGTTTCCTCCGGGGTTCCGATTCTGCAGGCCTTGCAAATCACGCGCGACACGGCCGGCAACGAGCGGGTGAGTTCATCGGTGGAAAAAATTCATGATAATGTGAAGGAAGGTGAATCCATGGTGGCCCCCATGGAAGCGAGCGGGATTTTCCCGCCCATGGTTGTCTCGATGGTGCAGGTCGGCGAGGAAACGGGACAACTGCCCGACATGCTCACCAAAGTCGCCGATGTGTTTGAGGAGGAGGTGGACACCGCCGTCGCCGGGCTCACCTCCCTGCTGGAGCCCGTCATGATTGTTCTTCTGGCCCTGATTGTCGGAACCATCGTGGTGGCTCTTTTCCTGCCGCTCATCACCATCATTCAGGATTTGACCGCCGGGTCCTGACCCGACCGCGGGACCGTTGAAATTCGAATTGGTGATCTGCCGTTGCGGGGAGCCTTTGGCTTGGCTCCGGAATGTTCCGAAGGGGTTGAGGGTTTCGATCTACGACAAAACCCCCCACCCCTGCCCCCCTTGGCCGGGTTCTTGTCCTCTGCCCAATGTGGGCCGCGAGGCTCATGCCTGGCTTTACCACCTGACGGAGCGATATGAATCGCTGGCCGACTGGACGCTTTTTTCCCAAGCCCATCCGTTTGATCATGCGCCCGAAATGCACGCGGTGATCCGGTCGTTGTCCTCCGGCATGTTTCCGGAAGAAAGCTTCCGATGGCTGGGTTTTTTATGGGAAACCGATGATGCAAGGGGGTATCCGACTTTTGTGAATTGGACGAAAAACCCGGCAAGGAAGGAGTTGGATTTGGAGGGCTTCTTTCAAAGGCTCTGGGGAGAGTCGGCCCCGGAAAAAGTCCGATACGTGGGGGGAGGACAGTTCATTCTTGCGCGGGAGGCTGCCCACCGCCGCCCTCGGGAGTTTTACGAAAAGGCCCTCGATCTGGCGGCGAATTTTCCCGATGCCGCGCATGCCTTCGAAAGGACTTGGGATCGCATTTTTCTGGCCCCTCCTTTGAATCCGGCCCTTTTTGGCCCCACCGGCATGCGCCTGCTTAAGCCAGTTAAGCCCAAGGTAGCCGACCTTCTTTAAGGAGCGGAGGAGCTGGTTCCCGCCTGGGATTGAAGCGACGATAGTTTTTCCCGCAGGTAGGCCGGCAAAATCACCGAGCCGCCCACCACATCCACCATGCCATCGGGGCTTCTTCTCAAAATTGGTTTTTCCAAAGTCTGCTGTCGATTTTCCTCCCGCAAGACATCCCCGTCCTGGCTCAACACCGTCAGACGATATTGCCCGGAGGCCACGGCATACAAAAGGTGCAGGTGGTTGTCATTATCAAACTCCGCCATGGGTTTCCCCAAGGGCAGATACGGGCCCAAACGCCGGGAGGGAAAAACAATATTTTGTCCGGGAATTTCCACACGGAAATATAGGCCCACATTCGGATCCTCGTAATATTTCAAAAGAGAGTACGTCCTCTGGTCTTTTCCTTCGCCTCGGGGCACACTCCACACGACCTCCCCCCGGCCAATCAAAAAGGAAACCGGCTCCGTCAGCAGAGTCTCTCCCGAGGGCAGGCGGACCGAAGCCCGCACCCGGTAGGCGCCCGGTTCCCGGACCAGAAAATAGGGAACCAAATCAACGGGAAGTTCCTTCGATTCTCCCGGCTTCAAACTTAAGGCAGGAGGAGAAAACGTTTTATCCGGACGAACCACCAAACCATCATTGGACTGGACAAGCAAATCCAGCCAAGGCTTGCCTTGGGATTCCTGCAGGACCAACTCTTGCGCCCCCAAGTTCTTGCAATGGATGGTGACCGGGATCGGAGCAAACTGGAGATAGGACGGTTCCGGACTGGAGAGCCGCAGATCCAGTTGCCCACAACCCGTTGCCTGCAAAAGCAAATACACCCCAAACGCCCCCCATCCCCTGCCGAACAGGGAACGAAACCAGACCTCGAATGCCATGAAAAGAATTGTCTACGAAAAAGAGGCCGAGGGGAGGCTTAAAAAAACTTAGGCAACAATCGTTTCGCCGTGAGTCATGGCAGCCAAATCCTTAAGGCGGGCTGATTCATGCCGAAGGGCGGCTTGCAGCGCTTTTTTCCAAGTTCCAAAAAAATGTTTCTTGCAGGCAGCCGCAAAGAGGGAGGGGTTGGCCTTTTTGACTTCCGGGGTGATGAGCGGGACTCCTTGCTGCTTGAGCTCCAGAATTCCCTGCACGAGGGATTCCCGGGTCCACCGCTTGCGCCTCCGGACTTCATCATAATTGATGCCGGCCCGCTCCAACGCGCGACCCCAGTTACCGAAACGGCGGCGCGCCGTGGCAATGAGGCGATTGGATTTTTCATCCATGGACTTGGAGCTTAGATCCGCACCTTCCGTCTTCAGGCGGCGGATCTCATCCAGGATGTCACTCTCCTCCCAGCTCCGGTAGCGGTAAATTTCCTCCGACTCAAGGCCGGCTGCCTCTAAAGCCGTTTTCCAACTTCCAAAATATTTGGGGCGAATAGCCGCATACACCATCGCGTTGTGCTGGCTCAAGGCCATGGCACGAAAGGACAAGTCCACCCCTTGCGCGTGCAGATTCCGGATCTCTTGGATAATGGAATCTTTCGACCATTTCCGGTACTTACGGACCTGGACGTAGGGAATCCCCGCCATTTCCACGGCTTTCTGCCAGCTGCCAAAATACCGGATGGAGGCCGCCAGGAGTTCTTGAAAATTTTGCCGGACATGGTTGGCATAAAGGGGTTCTCCCTTGTCACGCCAAACCCGGATCTCTTGGGTAACTTGCTCTGCCGTCCAACGCATATTTTTTCGTCCAGTGATCATGGTTACAAACTGTACTTTCTAGAAAACGCTTGTCAAGTAACAAAATATTTTCTTATTTTTATGTATCTGGATATCAATAATTTGAATAGTTTATTGTCCTTTAAAAAGTCTTTTCGATAGCGATTCTGGCAAACCAGCCTTGGTGATTTTAGCTGATGCTTTTTCAATGTTGTAATTCACGCGTCTCAGGTCGACCCACTGCTCGTGGGGGTCATAAACGGCGTAGGAAGCCCGCCAGTCCCCGTCCCGGGGTTGGCCGACCGAGCCTACGTTGAAGAGAAATTTTCGCCCGATTTTGGTGCGATCCGGATGAACATCAACATGACGAAACTCCAGCGGGCGGACATCCTTTTCTTGGGCAAAGGCGCAGGGTCGATGGGTATGGCCCACAAAACAAACCGGGGTTTTTTGGTAGAGAAAGCAAGTTTCGGCCTCCAACCGGGTGGAAATATAGCCCCAGGATTCAGGCCCATCCAAGGTGGCATGAACCAGGGTGATGGGATCCTCCATCCAAGTCATCGGCATCCTCCGGAGAAAGTTGAGTTGGGACGGATTCAGTTGGCCACGGGCAAATGCCAGGGAAACCTGGGCGGGTTCAGAAAAGGAAGTGGGGGTCTTCTTTATGGTGACCCAATCGTCATGGTTGCCTCGCACTACCGGACATCCAAGAGCCCGCACCGCTTCGAGACATTCGGCCGGATTCGCCCCATATCCCACCAAATCCCCCAGGCAGAGGGGATGTGTCACCCCTTGCTCCTCCATGTCCGAAAAAACCGCCTCCAACGCCTCCAAATTCCCGTGAATGTCTCCGAAGATTCCGTATTTCATCGAGCAGCTTTTCCGGGGGCTCCCTGGGTTTGTTTTTGCAGACGCTGGATCTCGCGATCCACGATTTCGGGCTTGCGGGCGGGATCAGGGTTCTCTCCCATCGAAACCCTCAGTTTCTGAAAATAAGCCAAGGCGGCTGCAGGGTCGCCTGCTTTTTCCAGGGCATAGCCAACGAACCGCTCGAGATACGGGGGGGCGTCACCCTTGGTCAAAGCTTCCCGGTAGCAGGCCGCGGCCGCCTGATAATCCTCCAACCGCTGCCAATACAAATCTCCCAGTCTTTGAAACAGAAGTGATTTTTCAGGTATCGCCTTGGTGCCGCGTTCCAGCAACTGCCTTCCTGCCTCCGTCCAACTCCTCGCCTCCATCCTTCTTTTCGTTTCGTTGGCGGTCCCTGCATAACGCTCGGCCGCCACGGCGGCATTCCAGGCCAGATGCCAGGAAGCCAAATCCCAAAAAAGGGCCACTCTTGGCTGCAGAAGAGTGGCCAACTCCAGCGCACTCCGCACCCGGACCCATTGTTGCTCTTCCCAAGCAGTGTGAGCCTCCAACATCAGCGAGTTCGCTGCCAAACCCCGGAATCCCCCGAGTGCCGCCAAGAGCAAACCTTGCCCCAGTTTTTCACGGACCGCCACGGCGGTCGGCCCACGAAACCCGACCGTGGCCCACCGTTGTTCCCGCGTCATCCGGATTTCCCAAGGAAGTTTGCCTGCCCCCCAAGCCAACATCAGCAAGACGGCCAGGGCCATGGGGAAAGTCCGGCTCATCCTACAAATCCCTTCCTTCAAACAACCAGGCGGCCGCCATCAACAAAACCAGAACGTAGGTAATCGAGTAAGCCGCAACCTCCAGGGTGGCACGCCAGTAAACCACATTTCCTGCCACAATCTCGTCGATCAGATTGTAGAGATTGAAATCTGGAACCAAAAGCGCCACCGCGGCCAAAAACATCTTCAGAATCCAGCCAAGAGTTTCTCCGGATTCCAACCACTGCTCCCGCGCCACACTTTGCAGATGACCGATGAAAACCACCATCAAGGTCATGGCGACGACAAACGTCGTCGAAGTCGCCAGGGTGCTGAAAAACACCGCGATGGCCGAAATGACAAAAAGTTTGGCGGCCATCAGGACAAAAGCCTGCCAAAGCCTCGGATCCCGGGCTTCTGCCTGAATGGCTTGGGCCACCGCCGTGTCGCTCCCCTCAGTTCCCATCAGTTGGGCCTCCTTCCAACGAAGAACCACCCAAAACATCAAGGCCATGATCATCAGCATGGCTCCGAGCAAGGCGGCCAAACCGAGATATTTCCCCAAGACGAATTCCCAACGACGCAACGGACGACAGAGGGCCGTCAGAATTGTTCTCCGCTCAATTTCCGCCGGGATCAACTGGGCGGCTCCTAACAATCCAACCAGTAAGCCGGTCAAGCTGATGGTCGCGTATCCCAGGTCCTTCAGGAACTTGAACTGCTCCTGAAAGGAAAAATCCGCGAAATAATTCGCCCCACCCAAAAAAACCAGGCCAAAAATCAACATGACGGCAAAGACCTTCTGCCGCACGGCCTCTAAAAACGTGTTGCCTGCAACCGCCCGAATTCGTCGCCAACTTTCGCTCATCGCCGTTCTTTCTCCGGCAGGCTCCGCAGGAAAAAATCTTCCAACCGCTCCCGTGGGAATCCTTCCTGCATAATTTCGGCCCCCTGCTGCACTAACCATGCATGGAGCTCCTTGCGCCGGTCTTCCCTCAATCCCCTCGCCCGAACCTGCCACTCGGTGGTTTGCGTCAAAAGATCTTCCAGACGACCTTCCCGCAGTTTTTGCCCCCGGTGCAGGATGATGACCCGGTCCGCCACATCCTCCACCTGCTCCAGGAGGTGACTCGAAAAGATCACGGTTTTGCCGCGCTGCTTTAGCTCGCGGATCAGATCCCGAATTTCCCGGGATCCGGCGGGATCCACCCCGGCGGTCGGTTCATCGAGCATGACGATTTCCGGATCACTCACCAAGGCACCAGCCAAACCTGCCCGCTGAAGCATTCCTTTGGAGTAGGTCCGCAAGGGTCTCTGGCCCGCTTCCCCCCCCAAGCGCACGAGGGCGAGGAGTTCCTGCACCCTTGCCTCCAGCCTCTTTCCTCCCATCCCGCATAATTTTCCGTAGTAGGAAACGAGCTCCGCCCCGGAGAGAAAGGCGGGAAAGTAGGGATTTTCCGGAAGAAATCCGATCTGCTTCCGTGCCGCCAGGGTTCCCGCCCGGAAACCACATACCTCCGCCTGACCCGCTGTTGGACGGAGTAATCCGAGGATCATTTTCATGGCCGTGCTCTTGCCGCTTCCGTTGGGGCCCAGCAAGCCGAACACTTCTCCCCGCTTCACTTCAAGATCCAGGCCCTCCACCGCCAAAACCCGGCCGCGCCCCCAGCCCAGTTTGAATTCCTTGCGCAGGGAACCGGTCAACACCGCCGGGCTCATCGGATTTGAAATCCTCTCCGCCCCGCCTCCACCTCCACCTCCCGCCCCTCCTGTTTCCGGATGAATCCCTCGAGATGGCTGTGGGCGATTTCACTCAGATTGGTTAAGTATGATGTATCAACGCCTTCGACCACAAACGCTGCTTT
>RFWS01000034.1 GCA_009921985.1 bacterium
TGCCAGCAGGAGTTTCATTCGGTGGAATCACCTTGAGGCCCGTGATCCAAAGACCTGCCGGGGCTTTTTTTCTTAACTCCTCCAGCAAGCGGGGCCAACGCAGCCTTTCGTTTTCCAAGGCCATGATTTTTTCGATATCTTGGGAAGTTTGGAGAAAGAGGGCGTTATTGGAATTTAAAAGCTCCAAGGCCTTGCTCGCTTCTTCCACCTTTTGAGATTCCAGTTCCAGTCGGCTTCCGCCCTTATGCGCCTGCCAAAAACCGTGGATTCCCGGCAGAAAAATTAATGCGATCAGCGCGACCGCGGCGAATATGAGGGCCGGCCGATCTTTATCTTTTTGAGCCTGCGCCAAGCCCGCACCCGCCAACACGTTGATCCGCAGAGGAGTTTCAGGAAGCACCTGCATACTGGCACCAACCGCGGCGCTCCAAGCAGGAAGATGGCGGGGTAATGCACCTGCCACGGAAAGCCGGCGGAAAGGCTGGAAAATCTTCACCGGAATTTTTAATTTCTCCTGAAAAAACAGGTCGGTATAGCCCAACAGACTGCCGCCTCCAGCCAACCAAGCTTGCACGGGTTTTCCGCCCCCTTGTTGGCTGCGAAAATAGGTAATGGTTCTTTCTACCTCGGTGTGCAGCCGTGACATGACTCCCCGCGCCAACTTGGAGATCCGGGCCGTGGCCGCATCAGCAGAATCCTCATACGCCCCTCCAGGATGAACAAACCCCTTGGCAAGCTTGAGAACCTCCGCCCCGGAAAAATTTTCCTGCAGGTCTGTCGCGATGGACTGGGTAATGGCCGCACCACCAATCGACACGATCCGGATAAAATACCTCTGGCCTTCCATCAAAATGATGGTTGAGGACCTGACCCCGATTTCGATCAGGACGGAGCAATCACTAACCTCAGGATAATTGTAGGCGAAAGCATTAATCAAGGCCGCAGGAGTTAAGGTCACGGATTGAATTTTTAGCCCCACCGAGGCGGACGCCGCGACCATCTCCTGAACCGCTTCGCTTTTCATGGCTAACAGCAAAACGTCGGCCTCTCCGGGCTGGCTGGAGGGAAGGATTTGATGGGCCCAGGAGGCCTGTTCGATAGCAGGTATGGTTTGCTGGGCCTCAAAGTTGACCATGGAATTGATTTTAGTTGGATCGAGGACGGGAATTTTTAAAAGACGCACAAATACCGAGGGCCCACCCAGACAAAGATGGCCGATTTTCGTTTGGGTTCCCAAACGCGAAAGGCCGGCCTTTAACGCTTGGGTGTAAAGGGGCAGTAGCTCCGGGGTTTTTCCGGGATCCCAAGAAATGTCCTCCTGCGCCATCCCCAAAACGGCCAGTCCTCCCTTGGGACCGGGACCAACTTCAAGCACCCGAATGGCCGAGGCGCCAAAATCCACAGCCAAGGCACGAGGAATAGAGGGCATGCCGCGTTTCTTCTTTATCTAAGATTTTTTAATCTGGGGATAACGCTTATAGTCTTTGGGCCAAAAAGGGGTTTCAGTCACCGGCAAAAGGGCGCCAGGCACTTCTTGAGCATCCGCACTCTTATTCCAATCCGGATTCTTTTTGCCCCCCCTGCCACTCGCCCCTTTCTCCTTATCCGCCTGAAGGTCGAAAGCCTCCTCGCACGGACTACCTTGATCAAAAGCTTCCACACGTAGATTCATTTTCCGATTACTCCAATCCGTTTCTCCGTTGGGTTTGGTTCCCGCAAATCGAAGGACGGAGGCAGGAGGCAAAAACACGCCGACAAAGTGCTTGGCCCCTTTTGGCACATCCCGGTAGGCAACTTCGCTGGTTAAAACCACAAACTTCTCGGTTTCTTTGCCCCCGCTTTCGGGCTCGATGACCTCGTAGCCTTCGAGAAAAATTTTAAATTTTATCTCCGGGGTGATCTTTTTTTCCGTGGAAAAAGGAACGTCGATTCTTAGCCAACGACCTTCCGACGATGTTTTTGCGTCCGCCCCCGTGGGAGCTGGTTTACCCCCCGACCCCACGGAATCGGGCACATTAACCAACTCAATCTCCAAATCCTGATTTTTCCCAAAAGAAACATTCGGCTTAGGCTTGGCTTGCCCAAGTAGGATGGAAGCGCCAGGAAGGATGAGGAATCCAAGAAGAAGGGGGAGACGGCAGGAGCTCATCAATGTAAAATAGAATCCGCCCCCAAAGGGTCAATGGAATAGAGTTTTGCCGAGTAACACTTGTCCAATAGATGCAAAACGGTCTTTAAGGCGAGTAAGCCAAGTTGGGTTGCAGCCATTTTTCCACGGTGCCCACCGCCATTTTCTTCCGTTTGGCATAATCCTCAACCTGGTCTTTGCCAATGGGACCGACGGCAAAATAGCGCGCTTCCGGATGGCCAAAATAAAGCCCACTCACGGAACTTGCGGGCGTCATTGCACAACTTTCCGTCAACCGGATTCCCGTGTTTTTTTCGGCTTCCAACAAAGCCATCAAACCCCTCTTCTCGGTGTGATCAGGACAAGCCGGATATCCTGCCGCTGGCCGGATCCCCCGGTACTTTTCGTCAATGAGGTCTTCTTTGGAAAACTTCTCGGACTTGCCAAAACCCCAGGCTTGCCGAGCCAACTGGTGCATTCGCTCTGCAAAGGCCTCGGCACAACGGTCGGCCAACGCCTTCAACAGGATGGCCTGATAGTCGTCGTGTTTTGACTCTAACTCCTTGGCCCAATCCTCGACCCCGTGGCCGGCGGTCACCGCAAAGGCCCCCACATAATCTTTTTTTCCGCTGGAGATCGGGGCCACAAAATCAGCCAGGCACCGGTTGGGTTGACCGTCCGTCCGCGCCATCTGTTGACGAAGGGCATGAAGGCATGCCCTCACTTTTTTGCGGCTGTCATCCTCGTAAAGCAGGATGTCGTCCCCTTCCGAGTTGGCGGGAAAAAAGGCCATCACCCCTCTCGCCCGGATCCGTTTTTCTTTCAGGATTTTTCCAAGCAGAATCTGGGCGTCCCGGTAAAGCTTCGTGGCCTCCGCCCCCACCACCGGATCCTGCAGGATTTTCGGAAACCGCCCACGCAGTTCCCACGCATGGAAGAAAGGAGACCAGTCGATGTACTCGGCAAGCTCGGCCAGTGGATAATCCTCAAAGATCTTCAGCCCCAGAAACTCCGGCTTCTCCGGGTTTATCGACCAGTCGAACCGGGCCGCCTTCTTCCGCGCTTCGCCCAAGGTGAGGAGTTTTTGGGCGGAGCGGCGGCTTTCGAATTCCTTGCGGGCCTTGTCCTGATCAACTCGGACTTGCTGCACAAATCCGGGCCCTTTTTCTTTCGAAAGCAACTGCTGGGCCACTCCCACGACCCGCGAGGCATCGATGACGTGAACCACCGGCCCCGTGTAGGCGGGCGCAATCTTCACGGCGGTATGGGCCGCACTGGTGGTGGCCCCGCCAATCAAGAGAGGTACAGCCATCTTTTCCCGCTCCATTTCCGAAGCCACCGTCACCATCTCGTCGAGCGAGGGGGTGATGAGCCCGCTGAGCCCGATCACGTCCACGCCGTGGGTTTTGGCCTCGGCCAGAATTTTCTCACACGGCACCATCACCCCGAGATCAATCACCTCGTAGCCATTGCAGGCCAAGACCACGCCCACGATGTTTTTCCCAATGTCGTGGACGTCCCCTTTCACCGTGGCCATTAAGATCTTGCCGGCTTGGGATCGGACCCCGGCCGCTTTCTCGTTCTCCATAAAGGGCGTCAGGTAAGCGACGGCTTTTTTCATCACCCGGGCACTCTTCACCACTTGGGGAAGGAACATTTTCCCCTCCCCGAACAGGTCCCCCACATGGCGCATCCCGCCCATCAACGGCCCCTCAATCACCTCCAAGGGGCGCCCGTATTTTTTCCGAGCCTCCTCGGTGTCGGCATCGATGTGATCGGTAATTCCTTTGAGCAGGGCATGTAACAACCGATTCTCCACCGTGCCCTTACGCCAAGCCTCATCTTTGGCGACGGCCTTGCCCCCCGCTTTGACGGTTTCCGCGAACTCCAACATCCGCTCGGTCGCATCCGGACGACGGTTGAGCAGTACGTCCTCCACTCGCTCCTTGAGATCGACGGGAATCTCCTCATAGACGGCCAGCTGACCCGCATTCACGATGGCCATGTCCAGGCCCGCTTGAATGGCGTGATAAAGAAAACAGGAATGCATCGCCTCCCGGACCGGATTGTTTCCGCGAAAGGAAAAGGAGATGTTGCTGACTCCACCGCTCGTCTTGCACCCCGGCAGGATTTTCTTGATTTCCCGAATGGCCTCGATGAACTCCACCGCGTACCCGTTGTGCTCTTCGATGCCCGTTGCTACCGTGAGAATGTTCACGTCAAAAATAATGTCCTCCGGGACGAATCCCGCCTTCTCTGTGAGGAGCTGGTAGGCCCGTTTGCAGATTTCCACCTTTTGCTTTCGGTCGGTGGCTTGGCCCCTCTCATCAAAGGCCATCACGATCACGGCCGCGCCGTAGCGCCGGACTTTGCGGGCCTGATCGAGGAAGGGCCCCTCCCCCTCCTTCAAGCTGATGGAATTCACCACCGGCTTGCCTTGGACGCACTGCAACCCGGCCTCCAGCACCGACCACTTGGAACTATCCAAAACCAGCGGCACCCGGGAAATTTCCGGCTCGCTGGCCACCAGATTCAAAAACCGCATCATGCTCGCTTCGCCGTCGAGCAGAGCCTCGTCAAAATTGATGTCGATCAGGTTGGCGCCAGCCTCGACCTGTTGGCGCGCCACCGCCACCGCCGCATCAAAATTCCCCTCTTTGATCAGCGTAGCAAATTTCGGGGAACCAGTCACGTTGGTCCGTTCCCCGATGGAGGTAAAGGATCCTCCCGTTCCAATTGTGTAAGGCTCAAGGCCACTCAACACCGTGGCTGGTGGAGGAGGTTGAGCGAGTCGAGGTGCCAACCCTTTCACCCCTTTTCCAATGGCGGCGATATGTTCCGGGGTCGTGCCACAACAACCCCCAACCATGTTCAGAAAACCGGCGCGACCAAATTCCCCCAGGACCTCCGCCATTTGCTCGGGCGTTTCGTCATAACCTCCGAAGGCATTGGGTAACCCGGCATTGGGATAACAACTGACAAAACAATCCGCCACTTTGGACAAGGCGGCTAGGTAGGGCCGCATTTCCTTGGGACCGAGTGCGCAGTTGATGCCCACGCTGAAAGGCCGCGCATGACGGATGGAATGCCAGAAAGCCTCCGTGGTCTGCCCCGAAAGGGTCCGGCCGGAGGCGTCCGTGATGGTCACGGAAATCATCACGGGCAAGCGGTAACCGATCTCATCGAAAATCTCTTCCATGGCCCATAGGGCAGCCTTGAGATTCAAAGTGTCAAAGGTCGTCTCCGGCAGAAGCAGGTCGACACCTCCCTCGATCAAAGCTCTCACTTGCTCCCCATAGGCTTCGGCAAGTTGACGAAAAGTCACCGCTCGGAAATCCGGCCGATTTACATCCGGGGACATCGAAGCCGTCCGATTGGTTGGCCCCACCGCCCCAGCAACCCAGGCTTGCCGCCCGGGATGATCCTTCAGGAATTCATCCGCGATCCTCCGGGCCAATCGAGCGGCCGCCAGATTGATTTCCCGGACGGCCCCTTCCAACCCGTAATCCGCCTGCGAGATCGAGGTGGCATTGAAGGTGTTGGTCTCGATGACCTCGGCGCCCGCCTCGAGATATGCTTGGTGGATGCCACCAATCACGTCCGGTTGGGTAACTGCCAATACGTCGTTGTTTCCCTTCAGATCCTTGCCGTGGGCGGCAAACCGTTCTCCACGGAAATCCTTCTCCGTCAGTTTGTGACGCTGCACCATTGTGCCCATGGCCCCGTCCATCAACACGATCCGTCGCCCCAGCGCCTCCTCCAACTGGTGTCTTCGCAAGAGAATCCGTTCCCTGGCTTCCATCGAAATATCCTAAAAGAAACTCCTTAAGGTGTCGAGTTTTATATCATTATATCATGATATGATAATATATTTTATTAGAAGCCTGAAGCTTTGCCTTGGCCGAAGGCATGGTTGGGGTAGGTTTTGATGCCCTTGGCGCTGTCGTCTAGAGGCCTAGGACAGGTCCCTTTCAAGGACCATACACGGGTTCGAATCCCGTCAGCGCCATTGCCTCAAATAAAGCTCGGACAAAGCCCAGTCCGCCGGAACTGTGATTTTCAGGTTCGGCTCGCCCGACTCCACCAACACCCCCTGCACCCCCGCCAGTTCCGCTGCCGCCAGACAGTCGGTCACGATGGATTTTTTCTCCCTCGCGGTTGTTAGCCCTTTTCTCAAAATCTCCGCCCGGACCACTTGAGGCGTTTCCATCCTCCAAAGCCCCTCCCGGTCGACCAGTCGCAGGATTTTACCAGCAGGGTCGGTGGCCCGGACCGTATCCGACATTTTGGAAGCGGCGGCGGCGGCCCCCGTTTTGCGGGCGGAGGCCATAACTTTTTCGATCAGGGTCCGCGTGGTGAGAACCCGGGCCGCGTCGTGAACCACGGCCCACTCCACGCCCTTTCCCAAAGCCTCAATCCCTTCCCAAACCGAGTCCTGTCGCTCCTTGCCCCCAGGGATAAAGCGAACCCGGTCTGCCGGAAGATCCGTTCCAGCCAACCAACCTCGGGCCGATTCTAAAACATCGGCTCGGACCGTCACAACGACCCCACCGATCTCGGGACAATCCAGCAAGGTGCGCAGCGGATGGGATAGGACCGGTTGCCCGGCGATTTCCGTGATCGATTTGTCGTGCCCCAACCTCCGGCCTTGCCCGGCGGCGAGCAAGATGGCTCCGACGGATCCGCTCACCGCCCCGCGCGGCTCGGCGAGCTGGTTTTATCGTTTTTTTTGGGTTTCTCGCTCTCGTTTTTGCCCGAGTCGTCACTGTAAAAAAGAACCCCGTGTTTACGGAGGTTGGCCATTAAGGCCTTCATATCGTTGGCCATTTTCTCATCCTTCATGATTGTATACAGGGGACCCTTGCCCTTCTCCGCTTCCTGCACCAGACCCGTGGCCGCTTTCGCGAATTCATCCACCCGGCGGGCGGCGGATCGAATTTCATCCAAAGCCGGTCCGGCGGACGCCATCATGGCACTCAACCCCGCTTCCTGCTCTCCCTTTACCCTGGCCCCACTCTGCAAAAATGTTCCATCAACCTTCTCCGGAGGCACCACCCGGACAAACCGATCCCCAAGCATCCCATACTGGTCGATGCGAAACTTCGATCCGGTGGGAATTTCAATCCCGTTGTCGATTTTCAGGGTCAGCTCCACAAAATCCTCGCCGGCATGATAGGTGGGCGTGTCCGCCACCACGCCGATTTGGGCTCCACGCCACAACACCTTGGAATTTTTCAGGATATCGCGGGCATCCTGAAACTCCACCACGATGGGATAAGTTTTCTTGAGGTAGTTGCCGAACTTTCCAAAGGCCACCACCAGCATCCCCACGGCCGCCAATCCAGCCAGGACAAATACTCCCACTTTAACCTCAAGATTACTCTCCTTCATTCTTCGTCCTCCTTTTAGCCGATTACGTCCATTCCGGAAGCATGCCCGCGCACAAAGTCCCGCACCAGCGGATCTTCACAACGATCAATCTGCTCCGGGGTTCCTTGAAAATAAATTTTTCCCTCATGCAAGTAGGCAATCCGGTCCCCCACCATCCTGGCACTGGTCATGTCATGGGTCACCACGATGGAGGCCATGCCGAACATTTTACCGAGATGGAGAATAAGGCGGTTGATGCTGTCTCCCACCACTGGATCCAACCCTGTGGTGGGCTCATCGTAAAGCATCAGGTCGGGACGACGGATCACCGCACGCGCCAAAGCCACCCGCTTCTTCATCCCTCCGCTCAACTCCGCCGGCATTTTTTGCTCCGTCCCGGCCAAGGACACAATTTTCAGGGACTCGGCGACCTTGTCCCGGAGCACCTTCTCGTTGGTTTCACCTTCCTCCCGAAGCGGGAAGGCCAGGTTTTCAAATACGGAGAGCGAGTCAAACAACGCCGCGCCTTGGAACAACATTCCGATTTTACGGCGGTAGGGATTCCACGCCTCTTCCCCCAGGCCGGTGAGTTTCTTTCCTTCGAAAAACACTTCCCCGCCGTCGGGCTGGAGGAGTCCCATGATGTGACGTAGCATCACGCTTTTTCCGCATCCGCTTCGGCCGATGACGACTACTTTTTCCGCCGGAGCTACCCTGAGGTTGACCCCCCGCAGCACCTCCTGTCCCCCCAGCTTTTTCCGAATGTCCTTTAATTCAAGCACGATGCGACCTTAGTTGGAGTACAGAACCGAATTGAGCAATACGGTGAGGAAAAAGTTGCAGATGAGTAGGGCCAACGAAGCGTTGACCACGGCCTCCGTGGTGGTCTTGCCCACTCCGGCAGTGCCAGGCGGGCAGTTCATTCCTTTGTAACAGGAAATTGACGCGATAATGATGGCGAAAATGAAGGATTTGATCAGTGCGATCATCACGTCCTTCCGATCCGTGTATTTGATGGTGTTGTCCCAATAATACGCACCATCCACCCCAAAGATCTGGACCGCCACGAAATACCCCACTCCGATCCCCGTCACCAGCGCCAGGGCCGTGAGCACCGGCGCGGAAATCACCAAGGCAAGGAACCGCGGCACGATCAGGTATTCCGTTGGATAAACCCCCAGGGCCCGCAACGCATCCACCTGCTCGGTGATTTTCATCGAACTCAATTCCGCGGCCATTGCCGCACCCACCCGCCCCGCGAGGAGCAGACAGGCCAGCACCGGTCCCAGTTCGCGACACATTGCGATCGATACGGTGGGCCCAATGGCCGACTCCATGCCGAAACGCTTGAACTGAAACCAAACTTGGGCGGCAAACACCGCACCGGTGAAGGCTCCCGTGGTCAGGACTACCACTTGGGAGCGGATTCCGATAAAATACATCTGCTCCAGCAATTGATCCCAGCGGATGCGATACCGGAATAGGCTTCGCAGGGTATCCGCCAAAAGAAGAAAAACTCCCCCACTAGTCTCAAAGGAGCGGACAAGGAAACCCCCGAATTTGCCGATCAAAACCTCAACTCGCTGCATTCACCCCTTTCTAGGGAGGACACAGGCCACCATCAAGCCACGGCCGAAAACCAACCCGCCAGCTCCTCTGTCGTTAATTCATCCAACCGCTCGACCTCCCGAAACACCCCCTCGAAATGTGCTCCCGGATGCGTGGTGGTCACCCCCACCACCTTCATCCCAGCCGCGCGCCCAGCCTCCACTCCCGCCGGAGCATCCTCAAACACCACACAGCGGGACGCCTCCATCCCCAAGCGTCGTGCCACTTCCAAAAACACATCCGGAGCCGGCTTGCCTTTCTGGACGTGCTCAGCGGTTACCGCCGTCTGAAAAAACCGGGTCAAGCCGAGTTTTTCCAACCCGAGCTGGACATTCTTGGCTTCGGTGGAGGAACCGATCCCGCACGGAATGCCCACGTCCGCCAATCGCTCCAGCCAGGGTCTCACCCCCGGCAGCGGCTCAATCCCCCACTCTCCTACGACTTCCCGGTACAACTCCTCCTTCCGACGGCTGAGCCGGTCGATCTCGTCCAAATCCCGCGACCACTTCAGCATATCCCGCATAATCTCGATATTTCGCCGGCCGAAGCCCCGCCGAAAATGTCCACTCGGCAGGGGTTTCCCAATCTCCCGCGCCAAGCGTTCCCAGCTCTCTTCATGGTGACGGGAGCTGTCGAGAACCACTCCGTCCCAGTCAAAAACCGCGGCCCAGGAACCCTTCATGCGGCAACAGGTTTAGGACAACCGCAGGCTTTCGTCCGCTGAAAAATCCTCACCTTACTCTTTGAAAGATCACGTTTCCCGCCCATCCTACTTCCCATGGCCGCCAAAACCGTGGAAAAGCTGAATGCCGAAACCGCTCCCGGGGACGCGATTGACCAATCGCTGCGGCCCAACCGCCTGGCCGACTTTGCGGGCCAACCCAAGCTCCGCGAGCGGCTCTCCATTCTCCTCGATTCCGCCCGCGCCCGCTCCCAACCCCTCGACCATCTCCTCCTCAGCGGGCCTCCCGGCCTCGGCAAAACCACCTTGGCTCACATTTTGGGCGAGGAAATGAAAGCCACCGTCCGCACCACCTCCGGTCCGGCGATTGAAAAGGCCGGT
>RFWS01000035.1 GCA_009921985.1 bacterium
TTAAGTCTTTTCCCAGGTGCATCGTTTTTGTCGAAACGGCAGAGCTCAAGCCAAATTTTCAGGCTCTCTGCAGAAGATAACGATCGATAAAAGCGCTGGTTTTCACGTTCATGGGAAGCAAAGGAACGAAAGATTTTGGCGACTTTGGCCACCTAATAATGGTAGCAACACAAGTTTGTTAGGCGAACCTAACTTGAAGAGCTTTGCTTTCGTAAGCTGCTTTCCATCAATCGATGAGATCGGCGACGACCAAAAAACCAGCTCAAGAAGGCCAAATTCAGCCCACCCCAAAGGGCAAGCAGAACCAGAAAGTCCCGCCCGCAGGGGCCCATGGGCGGAACCAGCCGCCATAAAGCAAAAGCCGCTAGGCCCAGCCAAAGAAGCACCCAGTGAAAAGTAAAGAAGCTGAAGAAGCGGAGCGGAGTGGAGGGGACAAAGCCGCCGATTTTTGGGGCATCGATGGGGTAGAAATAAAGATCCTCGATCTCGGATCCGACCAGAGTGCCTTTACCAAGTGCCTTGTTCAGCTGCGTCTCTAGGTGACGGGCGTGGAGACGGGCGAAGTCGACGAAGTGCAGATAGAAACAGGACTGGGTCCCGGCGGTGATCACGAGGAAGGGAACAAGGGCCAGGGAAAGAGGGCTCTCCCAGAAAAGGCATGCAATCACTAGGACGAGGAAGAAGTAGAGGCCGTGGAAGAACTTCTTATGGTAGGCGTACTGCATCTCCCGCATGCGGCGAAGCTGCTCCATCCAAGCCTGAATCCTGAGTTCCTCTTTGGCCATGACTCTGATTCTGCCGGTTTTGTTCCTCCCGGACAACCTTGCGGCTTTTCCGCCCAGCTCTTTTGGGAGAGCTTATTTTGATGGAAGAAAGCCCGACTCCGCCGGATTCATCCAAGCCGACTGATTCCCGTCGGCCGGGACTGATCGGTTTGGGGCTCTTGGCGGCGGCCCTGCTGGGATTCGCCGCGGGTCAGTGGTTTCGTCCCGCCGGGCCGGAGCCCGAAAGGCTTCCCGCCCCATCCATCCCTTCGGTTTTTCAGGCGCCCAAACTGGTTGTTTACCAGGAAGGCCAACCTATCCCCCAGCTGTGGCTGGATACTTTCAGCTCCGCACCCGGCCACCTGAAGGTGGAAGCGCGCCAGTTGATCCGCGGCGAAAACGGCGGCTGGCCCACGGATGGGGATGTTTATTTGCTGAAGGCGCGCTCCTTTTCGGAAGTGGGTCACTCGGTTTTATGGATGGATCTCAGCGGAAAGATACCCTTAACGGGAATCAATCCTGTCTTTCAGTCCCAATCGTTCGACCCGAACAACCTAAAAAGCCGGCCGTGGCGGGTCAGCCCCTGGTTTTTCATGAAGCGGGTGGCGCCCGGCACCCCCCATAAGGTCGCTTTCGCGGCTCCGAGCCGCTGGGCCAACGAAAATGGATCCATATTTCCCAACGACCCCGATTTGCTGGCGGCGCTGTGGATCAAGTCGCAGGGACGACCCATCAACTTCGGCGGTGAAGCGGTTCAGTCCACGGCTCGGCAGCAAGCCGAAGCGGCGTTGGCAGGCAAACTGGCCCCGGAGGAGGATTGCTGGCGGGGACTGAAGGACGGGCAGGTGCAGTTGAGCTTTCTTCCTTCCTGGAGGCTAGTCCTGGATCCGCAGGCAGGCGGAGGCCTGATCCGTTGGGCGGTGCTTCCCAACGGAACCATTGTGGATTTTGAGGTGGCGGGGATCCGGCAAGACTCTTCCCGCAGTGAAATGGCCTTGCGGTTTGTGGAGTTCCTTCTCGCCCCCTCCCAGCAGGCGGCGCTTTTAGGGGCGACAGGTTACTTTCCGGTTCGGTCACGCCCGGGCCAGGAGTGGACGGGGTCGACCCTCATCATGCCCGCGGGAAACTGGTTTGACCGCAGTGAGTTCATCCTTTGGGCCTATCCGAGGCCGGTGGTGGTCCAACCTCAGTTGATCGAGACCAACGCGGCAACCCCTTCCATTACTCCTGAACAAAAAAATGAATAATATCAATCGGGCGAGCAGCCAGCTGCTTGCCCCTATCGAGCATGAATCTAAAAGATAAAACCGTTTTGATTACGGGGGCAGGATCGGGGCTGGGAAAAGCGATGGCAGTGGCGGCGGGGCAAGCAGGGGCGAAGGTGATCTGCGCGGGAAGAAGAAAGGATCGGATCCAGCAAACCGCCGAGGGGGTAACCAAGGCCGGAGGTGTGGGCACCGCCGTCGAAATGGACGTCACCGATCCGAAGTCGGTAGAGAAGGGAGTGAAACAGGCGGAGAAAAGTGGGCCCATCGAAATTCTTATCAACAACGCCGGGATCATCACCGGCCTCAAGTCGGTCCAGGAGTTGCCCATCGAGGAATGGGACAAAATCATGGCCACCAACGTGCGGGGGCCATACCTCCTGATCCGGACGATCCTACCGGGGATGATCCAGCGGGGTTTCGGGCGCATCGTAAACATCAGCGCGCCCATCAAACACTTGCCCAAAGCCTCTGCTTACTGCGCCTCCAAGTGTGCCCTCGATTCCCTGACCAAGGCCGTTTCTTACGAGGTGAAGGGAGCCGATGTGCTGGTCAACGCAGTGGAACCTCCGTTCCTCGACACAGAAATGCACAAGGGGGGCAAGAAGCCGGAAGAGGTGGTGACGCAAATTCTGGAATTGGCGGCGTTAGACACTGGGGCGGCTAGCGGTCGAATTGTGAAGATTGTGTAAAACGGCCCTGCCGTTTTTCGATTAAGATTAGGATTAAGATGAAGATTGAGACCGTGCCCGGCTTACGTGCCCCGAGTGTGGCCAAATAATTCAATCTGTAGCCGGGGGCAGAAGCGAAAGCCTTCCCGTTTGCAGATTTCGACAAGCCACGGGGCGCGCGTGGCGAGAGCTTTAGAGTCGGTGCCCTCGGGCATGAGGAGGACACGGTCCAAGGGGACAGGTGGAAGGCGGGATAAGAGGCCTTTGATTTCTGTCAGATCCTTTTCGGAAGAGACCACGAACTTAAGCTGGAAGTCGTAATTTTTTATCCACTCGGCGATAACATCCGACCGCAGCCGCGTCTCCTCGTGCTTTTTTGCCCATGCCGGATCTCGCTCCGCGGAAGGGGTAGAGTTGGAGAGCTTGGGACTCAGGGAGGCGAGGCAGCAGGCGATCCCTGTCGGCAAAACCGTGGCGGCGGTCTCGATCGTGATGTGTTTGCCGGCTTTTCGCAACCCAGCGGCCAAGGCCGGGAGATCGGGGGCAATCATCGGTTCTCCGCCGGTCAGAACAACGTGGCGGCAGTTCCATTCTGAAATCTTTTGGAGGACCGCCTCCACGGATATTTCCGGCCCCTCGGGTCTCCAGGAGGCATAAGGAGTGTCACACCAGTGGCAACGCAGGTTACATCCGGAGGTGCGGACAAATACGGAGGGCACGCCGGCGAGGAGGCCTTCCCCCTGAATCGAATAAAAAATCTCCGCGATCCGCATCAGGAAACGGGAACTGGTTTCGGCGGGAGTTCGGGGGTGGTGACGTAGGGAGTGGGATCGGGAACGCCGGCATTTAAAAAAGCCTCCCGACGTTCGATGCAGGTGCCACAAGTGCCGCAATGGAGAAGACCGCCCTTGTAGCAGGACCAGGTGCGGGCGTAGTCGACCTTCAGCTCTCCGCCGCGGCGAACGATGGCAGCCTTGTCCATGGAGACGAACGGACGCAGCAGTTTGATGCCGGCGTAGGTGCCCTTTGCCATGGCCTGGGCCATCGGTCCGAGGAACTCCTCGCGGCAGTCTGGGTAGATAGTATGGTCGCCGGCGTGGGCGGCGATGGCGACGGCCTCCGCGCCCAAGCTTTCCGCGTAACCGGTGCCGAGCGAGAGAAACACGCCGTTGCGGAAAGGCACGACGGTCTTTTTCATGGTCTGCTCCTCGTAATGGCCGTCGGGAATTTTTCCGCCGCTTTTCAGCAGGTCCGACTTGAAGGCCTCGGCAAGAAAGGTGAGCGGGACCACCCGGTTGGGGATGCGGAGAGCGCGGCACTGGTCGGCCGCGCAGGGCAGTTCCCGGGCGTTGTGCTTGGCGCCGTAATCGAAACTAAGAGCGGTGACCACCTGTTCCGTCGCAGCCATGTGGTGCAGGACGGTGACGGAGTCCAGCCCGCCGGAAAGCAGGACCACGACTTTCACGGGAAGAAGGGATTGCGGGCCTTCTCGTGAGCCACGGTGGTGAGCGGACCATGACCGGGAAGAAGGATGGTTTCGGGAGGGAGGGTGAGCACCCCCGCGCGAATGGACTCGAGGGCGGGTTTCCAGCGGGCGCGGATCCCGCCGACCGAGCCCGCAAAGATCACGTCGCCAACGGCAGCGACAGGGCTCTCCAAGCCGCGAAACTCGTAGACGGTGCCGCCAAGGGAGTGGCCGGGAACGGTGTGGGCGGTGAGGGTGAGGTCGCCGACCTTAAAATGTTGGTTATTTTTGACCGGCTTACATCCGGCAATGGGTTCCGCCTCCGGCGCAAAGGATTGCGCCTTAGTCTTTTCGCGGATCCGATCCAGCTCGAGAACGTGATCGCCGTGGCTGTGGGTCAGAACAATCATCGTCAGGGTGAGCTTGTGGCGGTCGAGAGCGGCGAAGAGAGCGTCCGCGTCTGTGCCGGCATCGACCGCCACCGCCTTGAGGGTGGCGGGATCCCAGATCAGGTAATGGTTCACGGTGAGATCGGCGAACGGGGTGCTGAACATCATCACGCCGGAGGGAAGTGCCACAGTGGGGGCCTGCCAGGTTTCGTTGGCCATGTCGGCGATCTGGTCGGCCCGCAGGCCGAGAGCGCGGGAAAGCCGATCCAACGCGGCCGGCTCGCGGCGGCCGGAGCGGATGGAGTTGAGTTCCGGGACGCCGATGCTGGCTGTTTTACAAAGGTCGCGATCGGTGATGCCTTGGCCCTTCTGGGCTTTGCCGAGGATGTCGAGAATGGTGTCTTCCAGTTTCATGAAAGAAGTTTGGCGGTCTGGCGCGTGATGTCGGTTTCCGGAACGGGGCTTTCTTTCAGGCCGGTGGGTGGATTTGGAAGTTGAAACCAGGAGCGGCAACCAGATAGGGCGGGAGAGGTTGGCAGGGGCCAGACCGGTTCGAGACGAAAGGCCCGGATGTGGGCGAAGTGCAAAAGCTTTTCGTCCCGTGAATCGAAGTGCTCCCTAATGGTTTTTGGATCGTAGGCGGTCAGAGGCAAAAGTTTTTCAACCCGGGACCATTCCAGCAAGTCACCCGACTGGATGATGTGGACATGGAGGGAGATGGTGAAACCGTCCGAAGAACCGGCCTTCGGGTTATCGTGGTAGCGGGTGGGCAGGAGATAGAAGGACCTGCTTTCGAAAACGCTGTCTGCGGTGGATTCCCGCAGACCGGCCTTGCGCAGGAGGATAGACTGGCGGCCGGCGGCAACGGCCTCACAAACCGAAGCCAGTTCCTTGAATCCCAGGCTCATTTCTTTTTTCTCCGGATGGTGTGTTTGACGAGCAGCGGGTAGTTGGCCTTGAGATACCAGAGACCGGAGCCGGCCGTGACCACGGCGGTGATCCAGACGGCTGCCTCAAGAACCATTCGGCCGGTTTGATGGGCGGGATCCAAAGCAAGCAGAAGCAACCCGAGGGTAGCGGTGACCATCTGGGTGACGGTCTTGTGTTTGCCGACACTCTCAGCCGCGAGGACAACGCCTTTCTGGCCGGCAACCAGGCGGATGCCGGTGATGAGAAATTCGCGCGCCACAACCAAGGAGACGAACCAGACGGGAAGCAAGCCCGCCCCCAGCAGGCCGACAAAGGCCACGACCACGAGAAGTTTGTCGGCAAGAGGATCGAAAAGGCGTCCGAAATCGGACTCGATCTTCCATTTGCGGGCGAGGTGACCGTCCAGCCAGTCGGTCAGGGCAGCAGCGACAAACAAGAGGAGGGCCAGCCAGGCCGTCCAAACGGGGACGGGAGGGTGGGCGCAGGCCTGGAGGAGGATAAGGAGCACAAAAGTGGCGCCCACTCGGGCGAGGGTAAGCCAGTCGGGAATCGTCACAGGACTAGATTAAGATGAAGATGAAGATGAAGGGAAGGCGGCAAGCCAGGTGGTCCAAGGCTAAATGAAACTCCGGTCGATAACGCTGAGGTTTACGTTTAAGAAAATCAGGCCAGAAGGTCGTAGATTTTGTGCCCGGTGATGGTGACGTTCGCAAAGGTGCCGGGGGTGAGGGGGCGGGAGAGGAGGACTTTGCCGTCGACCTCGGGGGCGTCGGCCTCGGTCCGGGCGGTGTCGGGGGTATCGACGAGGACACGCAGGGTTTTCCCGACCTGGGCGGCAGCCCGTTCCTTCGCCACCTGTTGTTGGGCCGCCATGGCCTTGCGATAGCGGGCCTTTTTGACGGCGGTGGAAATCTGGCCCGGCATCTTGGCGGCGCGACTGCCGGACTCCTGGGAATAGGTAAAGACACCCATCCGGTCGAACTTGGCCTCGCGGATGAATTCCAGGAGGGTTTCGAACTGGGCGTCCGTCTCCCCGGGAAAGCCGGCGATAAAGGTGGTGCGGATAGCCAGACCCGGAATGCCGGCGCGGAGCTTGGCGACGAGCTCGCGGATGTGGGCTTCGGAGGTTTCGCGCCGCATGTCGCGGAGCATCCCTTCCTCGATGTGCTGGAGGGGCATGTCGACATAGCGGGCCACCTTGGGCATCCGTGCGATGGCGGCGATGAGCTCATCCGACCAGTGGGCGGGATGGGTGTAGAGGAGCCGGATCCAAAACTCTCCTTGGATCGAGTGGAGGGCCTCCAGGAGGTCGATGAGGCTTTCCCCGCGTTCCGAAGTGACCTTGGCGCGAGGGCTGCGACCTTCCGTCCATCGATCCATGCCGAAGTAGGTGGTGTCCTGGGAAATCAGAAGCAGTTCCTTGACTCCCTCGGCCACAAGGCGCTCGGCCTCGCGCCGGACGGATTCGATGGTGCGGCTTCGGTGTTTTCCGCGCATCTGCGGGATGACACAAAAGGAGCAGGGGTGGTTGCAGCCCTCGGCGATTTTTACGTAGGCGTAGTGTTTCGGGGTAAGGCGCCAGCGGGGGGTGTTGAAGTCCGGGATGTAGACGGGGAGCTGATCGGGGACGAGGTCTTCCGGCGGGGCGTCGGGGGCGCGGGCGAGAACGCGACGAACGACGGGAGCGACCTCCTCCAGCTGATCCAGTCCGATGAAGGCATCCACCTCGGGCATCTCACCGGCCAGTTCCGAGGAAAATCTTTGGGACATGCAGCCGGCGACGATGAGTCGCTGGTTCGTCCGGCGGCGCTGCAGGCCGCGGTCCCGGTGGGCCTCCAGGATGGCCTGGATGCTTTCCGTTTTGGCGGAGTCGATGAAGGCGCAGGTGTTGACGATGAGCACGTCGGCCTCGGCGGAGTCGGCGGTGAGGTCCATGCCGGCGGAACGGAGGTGGCCGAGCATGATCTCGGAATCCACGAGATTCTTGGCGCAACCGAGCGAAATCAGGCCGACTTTGGCCGACATAAAAGCAGAAAGGCGATCCGATCCGGCCTAGCGGGCCGGGAGGCGGAAGGTTTGGGGGCCGGGTTTCTCGTAGGTGCCGAAGTTTGAGTCGTTGAAGATGATTTCGGCGTCGGCAGCCTCGCGGGTGGTGACGATAAAGGAGTCGGCCTTCCAGGCATCGTCCCGCTTGCGGGGCATCATGTCATCCTCGTCGATGGTGTCTTCAAACAAGACCTCCTCCTTGCCGTCCTTCACCGCCACGATGCGGACCCAGGTATCTTTCTTGGCATAAATCCTCAGTTGGTGGGGAACAGCGGGTTTGGACGGAGCTTGGTCGGAAGATTGGACAGGAGGAAGAGTTGTGGCGGGGGCCGCAGCCGGAGCGGCCGGCTCCGCCGGTTTGACCGGCACCGCGGCTTTGACAAAAGTTTCCTCCCCCGTGGTTTTTGCTTTCGTGGCTTCCGGTTGGGCGGGCGCCTCGGGTTTTTGGTCGGCCCCGATGGGGGCGAGGGTGGAGGGATCCTTGGGCGATTTGACGGGCCAGACCCGATACATCTGGATGCCAAGGACGGCAAAAACAAACACGGCGGCACCGGCAAGAACCCCGAAGCCAAGCTTCCGGCTGGTGACGATCGGCTCGGCGGCACGGGTGGGGAGGGCCTCGAGCATTTCCGGGCGGAGATCGAGGATGGAGTCCTCAGCCTCGGAGGCGTTGGGCTGGAACTCGCGAAGAATGACCTTGGGGTCCAGGCCGAGTTCCCGGGCGTAGATCCGGAGAAAGCCGCGGATGTACGCCAGGCTGGGGAGCTTGTCGAAGCGGTCGGCCTCCAGATGGCGGATAACGTTGGCGTGGAGACGGGTGCGGGCGGCGGCTTCCTCAACGGTCCAACCGTGACGAAGGCGGGCGACGCTCAACTGGGAGCCAACGGACGCGTGATCGCTTCTTTCGGACTTCGGGGCTTCTTGGGTTTTCATAATTGGACCGTATCAAGGTCGACGAGGATCTCCCGATCCTTAGCGCCATCCTTTGGCCCAATAATACCCCTAGACTCGAATTGATCAATCACCCACGCTGCGCGCCCATAGCCCAGGCCCAACCTCCTCTGTAGCAACGAGGTAGAGGCCCGTTTTTCCTGTTTGATGACCTCAAGGGAGCGTGACATCAATTCCTCGTCTTTTTCGGAAAGTTCCGAATTCCCGGTGGAGGGTTTGGTCATTTTGGCGTGGATTTCCTGCTCGTAGTACGGCTTGGCTTGGGCGGCGATGAAGTCGATCACCCGTCCCACTTCTTCTTCGGTGACGAAGGCCCCCTGCGCGCGGATGAGTTTGGCTGCGCCGGGGCGGAGATAGAGAAGGTCACCCTTGCCGAGCAGGTTTTCGGCCCCGGACTCGTCGAGGATGACGCGGGAATCGACGCCCGATGGGACCTGAAAGGCGATGCGGGCGGGAACGTTCGTTTTGATGACTCCGGTGATGACGGCGGCACGGGGCGTCTGGGTGGCAATGACGAGGTGAATGCCGGCGGCGCGGGCCTTGGCGGAGAGCAGGGCGATGGCGTTTTCCACCTCGGCCGGGGCGACCTGCATGAGGTTGGCGAGCTCGTCGATGATCACGACGATGTAGGGGAGGCGGTCAGGGAGCGGTTCCTCGGCGGAGGGGGCGGCGGGTTCCTCGCCCTCAAGGCGGGGAGCGAGATCGAGCTCCTCCACACTCTTGGGCGCACGGGAGCGGGAGTTGTAGGTGGTGATGTTGCGGACACCGGCCTTGGCCATGTAGCGATACCGTTTTTCCATTTCATTGATGACCCATTTGAGGGCGAGCAGGACTTTCTTGGGCTCCGTGACGACGGGAACGACCAGATGGGGGAGGCGATTGTAAACCTGGAGTTCGACCACTTTGGGATCAATGAGGATCAGGCGAAGATCGTCGGGACCGAAACGGTAGAGCAGGCTGAGAAGCAGGGTGTTGATGCAGACCGACTTTCCTGAACCAGTGGTGCCGGCGATGAGAAGGTGGGGGAGATCGGCGAGGTCGTCGACGAGGGTGGCACCGTAGACGTCCTTGCCCAGGGAGACGGGCAGGTGGGCGCGGGAGCCTGACCATTCGCCCGATTCGAGCAGATCCCGGAGAAGGACTTTGATTTTGGCGGAGTTGGCAACCTCGATGGCCACGGTGTCGCGGCCGGGGACGGGGGCGAGGATGTTGATGCGTTCGGCCTTCATGGTGCGGGCAAGGTCGCGCTCGAGATTGACGATGCGCTCCACGCGGACGCCGGGGGCGGGATAGAGCTCGTAACGGGTGATGGTGGAGCCCCGGGTGATGTCGCCCGGGCTGACCTCGATGTCGAAATGGGCGAGGGCTTCGACGATGCGCTGCTGGTTGGTCTTGAGCTCGTCTTCGGTGTAGGTGGGACGGGTCTCCTTTTCCGATTTCTGCAGAAGATCGATGGAAGGGAGCTTGTAAGCGTCGTAG
>RFWS01000036.1 GCA_009921985.1 bacterium
GAGACGGACGTGCCGATCCCGGCCCGGGCGGTGGTGAAGTTCAAGGCGGGCAAGGAGATGAAGGCCGAGCTGATCCGGAATTCCGCGAAGCTAGCGCAGGTTGTCTCCGAATCCGGGAACAGCTCCCCCTCGGCGGAGTCTTGACGGTCCGCTCCGTCCGCGGAGCGGCATCATGACGAGCCAGCCCCTCCCGGGGTTCCGGGATTTTTTTCCCGAAGAGCACGCCTCCCTTCGCTCGATTTTTTCCGCATGGCGGGAGGCTTCCCACCGGTCCGGTTTCCGGGAGTATGAGGGGCCAGAGCTCGAGTCGCTGGAGCTCTATACGGAAAAATCCGGCGAGGAGATCGTCGGTCAATTATACCATTTTAAGGACAAAGGGGATCGAGAGGTGGCCTTGCGGCCGGAATTGACCCCCACCCTTGCCCGAATGGTGGCCTCCCGGCACCGGAACTACCGCAAACCCATCAAGTGGTTCAGTATCCCGCGGCTTTTCCGGTACGAACGCCCGCAGCGGGGCCGGCACCGTGAACATTTCCAGTGGAATTGCGATATCGTTGGGGAAAAAGGGGGGGTGGCGGAGGCTGAGCTGATTTCCACGCTGTGCCTTGGTCTTTCGTTGCTCGGACTGGGCCCCCAGGACGTGGTGGTGAAAATCAGTGACCGTGGTTGGTGGGATGCGTTTCTGACGCATCAAGGGATCGAAGAAGGAAAAAAAGGGGAGGTATTAAGGATCCTGGACAAACTGGAAGGGGCGCCCCAGGAGGAATGGCAAAAGAAGCTGGGTTCGCTGGCTGAGCCCGTGGCGCAAGCCTTGACGTCCAAAGCAATCCAATCCCCTGGGCTCAACGAGGTCCGTCAGGGGGTGGCGGATTTGGGGTATGGGAATTGGTGTGAAGTGGATCTCCGTGTGGTTCGGGGGCTCGCCTACTACACGGGGGTGGTTTTTGAAGTGCACGACCGGGCGGGTAAATTCCGCGCGGTGGCGGGGGGTGGAAGATATGACCACCTACTTAAAAAACTCGGGGGCGAAGATCTGCCGGCGACCGGGTTTGGCATGGGCGATGCCGTTCTGAGCGAGCTTTTGAGGGAGAAAAAATTAGTCCGACCGGTCGCGGCTCGGGCGGAGATTTTTGTGGTCGCAGAAACCGGAGAGCGGTCGCTGGCGCTCCAGTTGGCCGGGATGTTGCGTCGGGCCGGGCACGCGGTGGATTACGATCCTGCTTCAGGCAAATGGGCCAAGCAGTTAGAGCTGGCCGAGGCCCGTGGGGCTCGTTGGGCGCTGCTGGTGGGACGGGAGGCGGCGCAGGGGAAATTGCTGGTCAAGGAACTGGCCGCACGGAAACAGGGGCAAGTTTCCTTCCGGCAGGATGGAGGTGGCGAGATTTCCCTTGAATGGGGTGTGGGGGATTGGGCGAAGGTGGTGGCTTGATGAGACGATCCCATAGCTGCGGGGCGCTGCGGGCCGGCGATGCGGGGCAGGAGATCCATCTGGCCGGTTGGGTGTCCGGGCGAAGGGATCATGGCGGCGTGATCTTTATCGACCTTCGCGACCGGGAAGGAATCACCCAGGTGGTGTTTAATCCCGCCCTGCACCCCCAGGTGTCGGAATTGGCACATACGCTCCGCTCTGAATTCGTCGTCGCGGTCAGCGGAAAAGTCACCCCAAGGCCCGAGGGAACAGAAAATCCGGGCCTTGCCACGGGTGAGATTGAAGTGGTGGCGACCGGACTGGCCATCCTGAATCCGAGTGAGACCCCGCCTTTTCCCCTTGATGAGGAAGGAGTGAACGAGGACCTGAGGCTACGCTATCGTTATCTGGATCTGCGTAGGCCGGCGATGGCAGGGGCCTTGCGGGCGCGCCACCGGGCCGCCTTGGCGATCCGGCACTATTTAGATCGTCAGGGGTTCCTTGAGATTGAGACCCCGATTCTGTTCAAGAGCACCCCCGAGGGGGCGCGGGAATATCTGGTTCCATCCCGGCTGAATCCCGGAAAGTTTTATGCCCTGCCGCAATCTCCCCAGCAGTTCAAGCAGCTCCTGATGGTGGCGGGAGCGGAGAAATACTTCCAGATTGCCCGCTGTTTCCGCGACGAGGATTTGCGAGCCGACCGGCAGCCTGAATTTACCCAGATTGACATCGAGATGTCCTTCATCACCCGCGAGGACATTTACGCGGTCATTGAAGGATTGGTGAAATCAGTATGGAAAGAGGTGAGGGACGTGGAAGTGAAGACCCCGTTTCCGCGGGTGACTTTCCAGGAGGCCATGAACACCTTTGGAACGGACAAGCCTGATCGCCGCTACGGCCTGCAACTGGCGGATTTCACGGAAACTTTCCGCCACTCCTCCTTCAAGGTATTTCAATCCGCCGTGGGAGCAGGCGGGGTTGTGAAGGCTTTTAATGCGAAGGGTCTTGCGGAAATTACGACCGGGCAGATCGAGGAACTGACCAATCTCGCCAAAGCACACGGGGCCAAAGGCCTAGCCTGGATCAAGGTGGAGGGAGGGGAGTGGAAGTCCCCGATTGTGAAATTTTTCAATGAGGCGGAAAAAAAAGCACTGACGGAAAAGCTCGAAATCGGCGAGGGGGACCTGATTCTCTTCGGGGCTGATCAGTGGACGGCGGCTTGCGAGGTTCTGGGACTGGTTCGGATCCGGTGTGCCGAATATCTTGAAAAACTGGGGAAATTAAAACGGGATCCGGCAAAACTCGATTTCCATTGGGTGATTGATTTCCCGCTTCTGCGGAAGGATCCGGAGCATCCTAATCTCGTCTCCAGTCACCATCCGTTTACGGCGCCGGTGGAGGAGGATCTTTCTTTATTGGACAAGGAACCGCAGAGGGTGAGGGGGCAGCACTATGATCTGGTCCTGAACGGGGTGGAACTAGGCGGCGGCAGCATCCGGATCCACCGCGGCGAGGTGCAGGATAAGCTGTTCCGGGATATTTTGAAGCTGCCCGGAGAAATGGTGACGAGTCGGTTTGGGTACATGGTGGAGGCGCTCAAATTCGGGGCCCCGCCCCACGGGGGGATTGCGCTCGGTTTCGACCGTCTTATGGCACTGCTCCTCGGGCAGGAGAGCATCCGAGATGTGATTGCCTTTCCCAAGAACGCCCGCGGGCAGGATGTGATGAGCGGAGCCCCGGCGGAGGCCACTCCCCGGCAATTGCGGGAAGTGCACATTAAAGCGGAAGGGATTCCAGGGGTCTGAAATGCAACCCCTTGCGAAAAGGGAAACAGCAACTATTTTTGAACTTATGAGCGAAACGAGATCAAATCCCAAGATTATCGCCTATCTTAAGCCCCACTGCGGTTGGAGTCGTGGAGTGCGGGCGGTCATGGCCAAATACGGTTTAGCCTTTGAGGATCGCGACATTTGGAACGACATCCACCAGCGGGTGGAAATGATTCAAAAAAGCGGCCAGGAGCTCTCCCCTTGTGTGGAAATCGACGGACACATGCTTGCCGATGTCAGTGGGGAGGAAGTTGAGGCTTGGATGCTGCAAAAGGGTGTCGTGAATCCGACCCAGACTCGAACCGATGTGCCGACCGACCGTGGATGTTCCGACGAAGAGCATGCTGCCCAGCGGGGCGAGATTCCCGTCCAGTTCAAGGAGTAGCCCCCATGAATCAACCGCAGGAAGCCCAGCAGGCCAAGGCGGTGGAAAAAATTCTCGCCGGGGACGATGCTGATCTGGCGGATTTAACGATCCGGGAAATTCGGTCCCAAGAAGGGCGCTATGCTTCCCTGATCTCAGATCTCGCCCGCAGTCCTGATCCAAAAATCCAGGCCCGTGCGCGCCTGATCCTGCGCTTCTGGGGCAGGGGTATGAAAACGGATATCAGCGGCGCCGTAGTCCGGCCAGAGTTGTCGACATGGGCCCACCTGGAGTCTTTCTGCTGGCAGTTGGCTGAAATGGAAAATCCGGAAGTTGATGCGGCTTTCGGCATGTCCTATTTGGATCGGATGGGGGAAGCAATAGAGAAGAATCTGCCACGCAGAAGCATTTCCCCGACGGACTCAATCTCCGCACTTAGGCAGGTTCTGGCACGACGGGAAGGGTTTCGGGGAAATCTGGATGACTATTTTCACCCTTCGAACAGTTATCTTCACCGTGTGTTGGAGACCAAACAGGGAATCCCTCTGACTCTGGCCCTGGTGTACATCTTTGCCGGCCAGCGCACGGGTCTGGAGGTTTACGGCCTCAACACCCCCGGTCATTATTTGGCCGGAATCGGCGGGGTGGTGTTTGACCCATTTCATGGAGGTGTGGTCCTTTCTGCCGATGATCTGGCAGCCAAATTTGGAACAGAGCGGGCCTGCTGGGCGAATCCGATGTTTATGCGGGCGACGCCGCGGGACACGGCGGAGAGAATGTTGGTGAACCTGCTGAACAGTTATAGCCGAAGAGGGGATGAGGCCCGTCATGCGCGCACGGTGGCCTATCTCCAGATGATTGAGGAAAGTTTTGGCGGATCGGATTTTGACCCGTACTAACCACTTCCCGGCTTGTCAGGCGAAATGCCCAAACCCAATCTTGTGCCATGAAGCAAATCCTGTTGGTACTGTTTTTCGGTTGTTTGTTGGGGGCCTCGGTTCGTGCGGAGGAGGCGAAAGAGGAGATTCCGGTGGTTACGCCAGAGGAGGCGGGCCAACACGACGGCAAGGTAGTCACAGTAAAAGGCAAGGTGGAGGGACAGAAAACAACGGCGACCGGAGTCACTTACCTTAATTTCGGAGGTCGGTACCCTAATCACATCTTCAGTTGCCGTGCCTTTACCGATAAATTTCCGGATGGTGTGCCGGCTTTTGAGGGAAAAACCGTGGAAGTGACAGGGAAAATCAAGATGTATGAGGGAAAACCCTCAATGGATCTGAAGGGGCCCGAGAAGATCAAGGTGCTCGAAGTTGAGGGTCAGGCGGAGAAACCAACACCCTAAAACTTTTATTTTTCGTAGTCCAGATTTCCGGTTGCCTTGATGGGTCAGACAACCGTATGTTGGCAAGAATGCCGACTGATACGGAAAACGAAGATATAGCTCAAACCGATCAGTCGGCTGTCAATCCCCAGCTTCAGGAAAAGCTCAAGCCCTTGGTTCCGGGGGCCGTTTGCCGTCATCGGAGCTGGGGTGTGGGCGAAATTGTATCCCGCGACGAGGCCTTGGGGTCCCTCCTGATTAATTTCCGGACAAAAAAGGGGCATTCGATGGAGTTTGAATACGCCTCCCAGACATTAAAGGTCCTCACGGAAGAACACTTTGAAGCCCGCATCCTTAAGGATCCTGCGGCCATCAAGAGTCAGGCCGGCAAAGAGCCGGGTGAGCTCATCAAGCAGGCTGTCCAACAATTAGGCCGGGAGGCTACCACGGCCCGGTTGGAGGAGGCCTTCGTCCCCCACCTCTTTGCCGCCTCCGATTGGAAGAAATTCTGGGAGGCGGCCAAAAGGGCCATGCGCAAAGACACGCGTTTTCTGATTCCGTCCAAGAGAACAGATCCCATTCAATACTTGGAAACCGCACCCCAGGCCAAAACCGGTGGCATCGAAGATTTAAAAGAGGCGGTGGGGGTGAGGCGGGTTATCGAATCCCTCGAAAAACTGCAAAAAAATCAGGACAGTGGCGTTCTCCAATCCCAAGCGGAGGAGATTTTCAGGCTCGTCGACGCTGCCGGCCAGAAAGTGCCCAAAAGCCAGGTTGGGCAGGTTGCGGAACTGGCCTTGGCACGATCAGAGTTTGCCAAAGCCATCGGCCTTCCGGCCGAACCCGGATCGGTTTTACGGGGGCTTCTGCCGACCGAGCCGGGACGTCTGGCCGCAGTGGTGGAAACCCTCCCGACCGGGAAACAGCCCCGTTTTGTGGAGCTAATGGCGGAGATTCTTGGCGAACGGTGGACGGAGCTGTTCAACGCCTTATTGCCACGCGCTGCGGGACGACTTATGGATGCCATCACCGCCAAATTCAAAAAAGCGGGCAGGGGGGCGGAACTGGAAGGGGCGCTGGATCGCCTACTCCGCGAGCGGCAAGTTCACCCGGACACGGTCGTCTGGCTCTGCCGCAACCGCTCGGGCGAGTTTCAGAAAATCGGCGGCCCGTTTCTTTTTCTGACCGCCTTGGCTGTTTTGGAGAAAGAGCAATTGGCAGACCGGTGGCGGGCCTCCCGCCTGCACGATCTCATTCTTGAGGATAAAGATTTGATTCGCGACCTTCTGGCCGCATCGGCACCTGAAGAGATGCGCGATATCACAAGGGCGGCCTTGGCTTCAACCGCATTCGAAGAATTGGACAAACGCTCCCTGATGGGGGCCTTGGTTAAGCTTCATCCGCATATCGGATCAATGGTGGCCGGGGAGAACAAGGTGGCCGCCACAGAATCTTTCGTGGTCAGCTGGGAAAGCCTCGAGAAAAGGAAAAAGGAACTGGAAGAGATCGTTAGCAAGAAAATCCCCGCCAACAGCAAGGATATCGCGGTGGCTCGTTCGTACGGGGATCTGCGCGAAAATCACGAATTCAAGGCGGCCAAGGAAATGCAGGCGGTCCTGATGCGGCGCAAGGCTGAGCTGGAATCCATGATCGTTTCCGCTCAGGGAACGGATTTCAGCGGGGTCAAAGGGGATGTCGCTGACATTGGCACCGTGGTCGAGTACCAAGTCGATGGCGAAGCCCCGAAAAAAGTGACCATCTTGGGGGCGTGGGACAGTGATCCTGAAAATGGGATCATCTCCTACCAAACAGCCGTGGGTCAGGCTTTGTTGAAAAAGAAGGTGGGGGAGAGCGCCGACCTGCCCACCGAAGGGGGTGGAAAAAACAAAGCCAAAATACTTTCGGTCCGTCCTTATCGGGCTTAGCCGGATTGCCCGGTCCGACCTGATGAAAACAAGAATTCAAGACATCACCGCCCGTGAGGTCATCGATTCACGGGGAAATCCGACGCTCGAAGCAGATGTACTGCTGGAGGGGGGTGCCTTCGGATCTGCCATGGTCCCTAGTGGGGCCAGCACGGGCATCCATGAAGCCCTGGAACTTCGCGATGGAGACGCCAAGCGTTATGGGGGCAAGGGTGTCCTAAAGGCCGTGGCGAACGTGAAGGAAAAGATCGCCCCGGCTTTGAAGGGAAAAGATGCGGGGGACTTGCGGGCTGTCGACAAGGTCATGCTGGATCTCGACGGAACGGCAAACAAAAAAAATCTCGGTGCCAATGCCGTTTTAGGGGTTTCCCTGGCGGCTGCCCGGGCGGCTGCAGCGGCCCACGATCAACCGCTGTACCGTTGGCTGGGCGGAGAAAAGGCGACCGTTCTACCGGTGCCGATGGCCAACATCCTGAACGGGGGCGCCCACTCCGATGCCCCAATTGATTTTCAGGAGTTCATGATCATTCCGCGGGGGCTGCCCACTTTTCGTGAAGCGATCCGTTGCGGCGCCGAAATCTTTGCCGCCCTAAAAAAGATTCTGCATGACAAAAAGTTGGGTACGGCCGTGGGAGATGAAGGTGGCTTTGCTCCCCGGCTTGAATCCACCGAGGCGGCGCTGGAGGTGATGTCCCAAGCCACGGAGAAAGCCGGCTACATTCTCGGGAAGCAGGTTTTCTTTGCCCTGGATGTGGCCAGCAGCGAATTTTACGACAGCAAGACCAAGGAGTACGTCTTTAAGAAATCGGACCAGCGGCGCCTTCCTGCCTCCGCCTTGGTGGAGTTTTACGCCCAACTGCAGAAGAAATATCCGATTGTGTCGATCGAGGATGGAACCGCCGAGGAGGACTGGGATGGCTGGAAGATCCTGACCCAAAAACTAGGGTCGCAAACCCAACTGGTCGGGGATGATCTTTTTGTGACCAATGTGGAGTTTTTGAAAAAGGGAATCGCCCAGAAAGTGGCCAACTCGATCCTCGTGAAGGTGAATCAGATCGGCAGCCTGAGCGAGACATTGGACGCCATCGAGCTCGCCCGTTCCGCCAAGTACACGGCCGTAATCAGTCATCGCAGCGGGGAGACGGAAGATTCGACCATTGCCGATTTGGCCGTGGCCACCAACGCGGGCCAGATCAATCCAAGGCCGTCTATGGCGGACAACTCACGACTGTTTGATCCGCGCGGCTACGGGGCGCCTGCGTCCAAGGGCCAGTTTTGGCGGGTGATCCAACCTTGGGCCTATGCCCTTGTCGGCCTGCTGGCGGTGGCCGTGGTGCTGGCTTTGTTTTATCCGGCCTGGAAACGGGGCCAGCGCCTGAAGGACCAATCGGAGTTACTGCAAACCCAGATCACCCAGAAGAAGCAGGAATTGGCGGATTTGCAGGAGGAGGCCGGCCGCCTGAAGGACGACCCCTTTACGGTGGAGCGGATGTCGCGGGACACCCTCAACGTGGCCCGTCCAGGTGAGGTGATTTTCAAATTTCAGCCTTATGCCACCAATGCGGCTGGCCCCGGGGAAGCCAAGCGGACGACGGGGCAACAGGAGGCCAGCCAAAGGCCATGAGTGACCCGATTCGCGTGGCTGTCACCGGCGCGGCTGGGCAGATTGGATATGCGATCCTCTTTCGCATTGCTTCCGGCGGCCTTTTTGGGCCCCAGCAAAAGGTGCGTCTCCAGTTGCTGGAAGTTCCCGCAGCGGAGACCGCCCTGCAGGGCGTTGTGATGGAAATCCGGGATGCCGCCAATCCGTGTCTTGACGGCATCCTTGCCACCTCGGATCCGCGAAAGGCGTTTGAAGGAGCGGACTGGACATTCTGCATCGGCAGCATCCCCCGGAAGCAGGGAATGGAGCGGGCGGAACTTCTCGGTCTGAACGGGAAAATCTTTGTCGAGCAGGGTCGGGTGATTTCGGAAGTTGCCTCCAAGAACGCCCGCGTCCTGGTGGTGGGGAACCCTTGCAACACCAACGCCTGGATTGCCAAACAGTCCGGATCGGGTCTTTCTCCGGACCGTTGGTTCGCGATGACCCGTTTGGATGAAAACCGTGCCAAAGCCCGCCTGGCCGAAAAAGCCGGAGTCCCAGTCGACCAAGTGGATCGTCTGGCGGTCTGGGGCAATCATTCCCCGACGATGTACCCGGATTTCACCCATGCTCGCATTTCCGGAAAACCTGCCACGGAGGTGATCCGGGATCGGGCGTGGTTGGAGGGCGATTTCTTGAAATCCGTCCAACAGCGCGGAGCGGAGGTCCTGAAGGCAAGGGGGCTCTCCAGTGCGGCCAGTGCCGCCCATGCCGCCCTCGATACGGTTCGCACCCTCCATGAAGGAACCAAAGAGGGGGACTGGACCAGTGTGGCAGTCAGTTCCGACGGAAGCTACGGGGTGCCGAAGGGTCTGATGTGTTCGTTTCCCATCCGGGCTTTGGGGGGCGGAAAGTGGGAGATTGTGCAAGGCCTGAAGCTGGACGATTTTGGTCAAAAGAAGTTGGCGGCCACGGTGTCGGAATTGGAGGATGAACGGGCCGCGGCGGCGAAAGCGGTGGGGATATCGGGTTAGTTCCGGGTCCATTCCAGGCTCGGGTACGCAGGGGTAGGAAGGCGGCTCGTCCGATGGACCGCTAGACATTCTGAATGGCCATCGGGTGATCCGGCAACCTGGTCGCCCCGGTCAGGAATTCCGTGATAGGCTGAAGGCGGATTTTGCAGACATCAGGGAAACGGGCGGAGGGTAGGGCGCCCCTGGACACAACCGGTTTAGAGCGGTTCGTGCCCAGCGGGGTGACGGGAGGGGTCTGGTCATTGGCCGGATGGCCCGCAGGAGCCCAGGCCTTGGCGGCTGTGCTGTTATCCAATCGAAGGGAAGGTTCCGGCTGGCTGATGCTCTGTGAGAACGTCCGCCAGCAAGATGAGTTGGCTGCGGAAATCGAGGCATGGGGAGGGCGATGCCTGGTGATTCCCGAGGCCTTTCGGGGTTCGGAAAAAGTCAGGCCCGATCCGGACATGGAGGCGGAGTGGATCGGATCC
>RFWS01000037.1 GCA_009921985.1 bacterium
CGTTCCACCACGGCCGGCGCGGTCCGACATTTGAAAAACCTCGGCATCGACCTTGAACTTCTGACCGGCGACCGCCCTGAAGCCGCCACCGTTGTTGCCCGGGAGTTGGGCATCACCAAGGTCGAAGCCGGTGTAAAACCAGAAGGCAAGGCCGAGCGGATCCGACAGCTTCGTTCTTCCACCAAGGGTCTCGTCGCCATGGCAGGCGACGGTACTAACGATGCCCTTGCCCTGGCTTCAGCGGATTTGGGTATTTCCCTCGGGAGCGGAACCGATGCCGCCAAGGAGGCTTCCGCCGTGGTGGTGTTGAAGGGCGATCTCGCCGGCGTAGCCCGCGCCTTTCTCCTTGGCCGCGCCACCGTCCGCACCATCTGGCAAAATCTGGCTTGGGCCTTCGGTTACAACCTCTTTGCCCTCCCCGCGGCCGCCGGCCTTTTCCTCCCGTTGACAGGTTTCGCACTAAATCCAACATGGGCTGCCGCTTCCATGGCTCTTTCCTGTGTGGTTCTTACTTTCAATGCACTTCGGCTACTTAAATTCAGCCCAAAAAACTGAATCTGATTTCAATTGAATGTTACCCCTTTCCCCTCAAGCGCGAAGTGCGTTAGGGCCGCAGGTGCCTGGAAAGAACTGAGTCCCGGGAAACGGAAGTTCCTCTTGCAGGAGTAACCCCTCGCCGGCAGGCGTCACTGCAGTACTTCACCTGCTCCCAATCCCGTTCCCATTTCTTTCTCCAAGCGAAAGAACGACCGCAGTGGACGCACATTTTAGCGGGAAGATCCTGCTTGGCCACCGCCCGGCCGGAACGCCGCACAGTTAGCGGACCGCCGCCCAGACCCGATGGACGTCGTCATGATCTTCCAGGCCCTGGAGAAAAGTACCCACCTCGCCCCGCTGCTCATCCTTCAGATCGGGATAGTTCTTTGGCACATAACCCAGTTCGCTCGTCACGACCGTCCAGCCATTTTTCCTGAGCCAGTCGGTCACACCGTGGACGGCGGCCCGCTCCGTGAGGAAACGGGCCCCACAGACTCCCTCGGGAATATCATCGTTCTGCCCTGAGGTCAGCTCCTCCACCTCGTCGGCCCCGGCCTCGATGGCCGCGGCTTCCCGGTCGGTGTCTGTCTTCGGATGATGCGCCTCGACAATGCCCACCTGATCGAAAAGAAACCGGTTACTGCCCGCCGACCCCAGCGAGCCGGCCTTGAAAAGCACCCGGATCTCCGGCGCTGTTCGGTTGTGGTTGTCGGTGTAAACCTCCACGATGACCGGCACCTTATGCGGGGCGTACCCTTCGAACACCATGTGCTCGAGCGAGTCTTTCCCGGCGCCGGCGCCTGACCCTTTTTCAATGGCCCGTTGAATGACGTCTTTCGCAACGCTCTCCTTCCGGGCCCGGTCCAGCGCCGTGGCCAATCTGGCGTTCAGCGCCGGGTCCGCTCCTTGGCGTGCGGCCAAAGTGATTTCGCGGACGTACTTGCTCGTCGCCTTCGACTTCTTGAGCGAGGCAACCTCGCGTTTTGCATGCAACCATTGACGTCCCATAAGATCACCCTAGGCAAAAACCCCTCGCCCCTTCAACCTCGCCACCACCTCATTCCGCCGTGCGGCGTTCTCCGAGCCCGCCCAAACCGCAAACCCGGTGACTTTCTCGATTTCCCAACCGCTGAGAATTCCATAAATCATGGCGGACGTGACCACATCGCCCGAACCCGTCGCGTCCTGACACCGAATTTTTGGCGCGGGCACCGCAAGTTTCGTTTTCCCTGCACGCACCACCAAGCCGAGGGATCCAAGAGTGATCAACAAGCCACACCGCCCCCTCGCAAGGCTCTGCATGGCGCGCAGACACTTTCCCGGCCCCCTTTTTCTCGTGGTTTCTTCCGCTTCGACCAAGTTGGCCTTGGCCCAATTCACCCCGGCCTGAAGCGCCTCCCACAGAAGCCGGCCTTTGGCATCGACAAGGATCCGCACCCCTTTCCTCTTCATTCCAAGAAATAGGGATTTCCACCACCCCGGAAGTTCGCCTTGCGGCGCACTTCCCGCCACAACGAGCCAATCCCCAGGCCTGATGTTTCGCCGAAGAAAAGTTCGGCAGCGGCTCCAGTCCTGTTTTTTCCACATGGGATCTTGGGTGAAAAAATCCAACCGCTCCCCAGCTCGTTCCACCAAAGCCCATCCATTACGGGCCGTGGAATCGATGGGGATTTCCCGGAGCGGGACCCGATCCTTGCGGGCAGCCCGGAGCCAATCTGCACCCGCTTTTGCGATTACCGAAACCGCCGGCACCTTCCACTGCCGGAGTTGCCGGGCCACATTCTGCCCCTTGCCGCCGGCGGAAACGACCGTGCGCCCACAAAAAAACTTGGTTTCAAGAACCGGATTGGGCGTCAAACACCAAACCCGTGCCGGCATCTCAGGCAATCGTGACTTCCTTGGCCAAATAGACGTCCTGGATGGCGTGCAAGATCTCCACACCTTCCTTGAGCGGCTTCTGAAAGGCCTTGCGGCCGGATATCAGTCCCATTCCGCCGGCCCGCTTGTTGATCACGGCCGTCTTCACCGCATCGGCGACGTCGTTTTTGCCGGAGGCCCCGCCCGAGTTGATCAGTCCGGCACGGCCAGCAAAGCAGTTCAGCACCTGATACCGGCAGAGGTCGATTGGATGGTCGGAAGTCAGTTCAGAGTAGATGCGAGGATCGGTCTTGCCGTAGTCGCTCCCCGCCAACTTGAGCGCGTTGTACCCCCCGTTGTTCTCGGGAAGTTTTTGTTTGATAATATCGGCCTGAATGGTCGTGCCCAGATGGTTGGCCTGACCCGTCAGATCTGCCGAGAGGTGGTAATCCTTCTCTTTCGTTTTGAAGGCGGGACTACGCAAATAGCACCAAAGAATCGTGTACATTCCCAGTTCATGGGCGATCGCGAACGAACGCGAAATCTCCTCGATCTGGCGTCCGGATTCGGGGGAGCCGAAATAAATGGTCGCCCCCACCCCCACCGCGCCCATGTCGAACGCCTGCTTCACCCCGGCAAAGAGCTTCTGATCCGCCACGTTCGGGTAGCTGAGAAGCTCATTATGATTGATCTTGAGGACGAAGGGAATCCGGTGGGCGTATTTCCTGGCCACCGCGCCCAAGACCCCCAGAGTGGAGGTCACTGCGTTGCATCCGCCCTCGATGGCCAGTTTGACGATGTTCTCGGGATCGAAATAGTCAGGGTTCGGGGCGAAGGAGGCGCCGGCCGAATGTTCGATGCCTTGGTCCACCGGCAGGATCGAAAGATAACCGGTCCCACCCAACCGACCCTGATTCAGCGTGGTCTGCAGGTTTCGCAGGACGGAGATGGACCGGTCACTGTCCCGCCAAACACGGTCGACAAAATCGGGCCCCGGTAGATGCAAACGCTTTTTGTCCACCGTGTTGCAGGTGTGCCCCAAAAGACCCTTGGCCTCCGCCCCCAAAATCTTCTCGATGTCTGCGAATTTCATGAATTTACAGAATCCCTTTTTTTGCCTTTTGGGTCAATCCCCGCTTCTGTCCCGAGTCTTGCAGGATCATCCCATCTCCTTACCTTCAGGGTTATGGTGCGTTGGCTTTTCCTGGTGATTCTGGGACTTCTTCTCAACGGAACGGGTTTGTCCCTGCTCGGCTGGGCTGCCCACCAAAAGTTTGTCGCCCACGGGCAGTGGTTCTGGGCCGGCACCCTGGCCCTCGCCCTATGCAACGCGGGGATCTGCTGTGTGATCGGCGCCAAAAAGCCCTGAAAGTCTTCCCCTGAATCCTCATTCTCTTTCTCCCGCCCCCGATTACGGAAAACCGCAGTTGGTTCACCCCGATGACCGCGAATATCTCCGCTGGTCCGAGGGCTTTGCGGTTCGCCGTCGAAGGGAGCGTGAGCGCACCGGCAAGGTCCGCATCGAACCCGCCGCCCTCTCGATCATCAGCGCCGCCGCTGAATTTGGCGTCCGCTCCCTTCTCGCCCGCCATTTCGAGCTGGGCGACCGACGCATCCTCCGTTATCAGGATCCGGAGCTCGGCGATCACCTCCGTAGCCGGTATCGCTTCCGGGAACTGGATGCCGTCGCCTTTTCCCACGGCCACCCCTCGGCAGTTTTTGAATTCAAATTAAGCGGGCTCGGTTCTGCCTCGGCCGTCAACCGCGCCGCCCGCCAGCTCCGGTCCGCCGCCGAGATGATCCGGCAAGGATACGGCCATCAGCCCAAGGTGGCGGTCGTTCTGATTCACGCCGGCGAAGGTCATCCTGATCTAGGAAAACCCGGGGGCCGGTATGGGGTTCGTCATCATCACACCCAGCGCTTGCACCTTCAGCAATGGCCGGAGATGCCCATTCCTTGCCTGATTTTTTCCATGCGGGAGGCTGTTGAGGAAGCCCGCCGGATCGGCCACGAGGTGGATCACGCGCTGGAAAAACGAGCCGCCCGCGAGGGCAAACACGGCATCCGGCAGGGCCGGCCCCTGCTTCCCCGCTTGCCACTGGGCGAGGTTCTTTCCGCGGTCAGCTGGATGGCCAAGGAGCTGGTTCAGGCCGTGGGCCAGGTCGCCCGCAAACTTACCCCCCGGCGACGACCTGCCCATGCCCACCATCGGAGGCGGCGCAGGCGGAGGGGTGGCCGGGGGCATCGCCCGGGACGTCCCCACGGACACACTCGATCGCCTAACGAGTATTAACGTTGGTAACCGGCAGGCCTTGCCGCTTGAACGAATCCGGTTCGTTCGCCTCGATGTCGGCCTGGCTCATCAGACTAAGCTTCTCCCCTCCCACAGAAACCACATCGACTTTGGTGGGACCATCCGCATGGGCTTGGTTGCCCACCCAAGGCTGGAAGGCATGCCACCAAAGACCACCGGCCACCAAGGCAAGGAGGGTTTTTGTCACCGGATCCGTTTGCAAGCGTAGGATTTTCGAGTTTTTCATCTTAAAAAGATACCGCTCCGCCCAAAAATCACGACTCGATTTTCCCGCATCCCTTTTTATACTTCAGAGATGAAACGGATGGCTTTTCTGTTTTTGCTTTTCGGAATCTTCCCGTTGCAGGCCGAGGACACCCAAGCACCTTCGCGTCCTGTCGAGGAGGTGGTGGAGATACAAGGAATCAGGATTTGGAAACGTGGCACCCCCACCAACGCCTACACCACCATCGGCAACGAAAGTCTCATGAAAATCACCTGGCCCGAAGCCCAAAACCGGATCGCCATGGGAGTCAAGGCCCGCAAAGGGAATGCCGCCATTGTCACCAGCATGGTTCCCGCCCAACGCCTCGACATCACGCAGAACACCGGCATCAACCAACTGGACGGAATGAATGTTCGTTACGCGATTATTCAGTTCAAGCCTTAGGCATTTTCTTTGGGGCGGCACCGTCGCGTACTTTCTGGTCTCCGGGGAAACCTCCCGTTCCCAGGCCGTCTCGTCCCAAGCGAACACCGATGCCTCGGCCCAGAGACGACTTCAGGAAATCGCCCGGGAGGCCGACCGTCAAAGACGAATTGACGAGCAGATCCGAAACCTCGCACCCGCACTCGACCCCGGAAAATTAGCGGGCACCGAAGGCCCCATCCTAACCCGCAAGGCCCTTGCGGCCTTGGTGCATCTTCGGGAGGAGGGCATCCCTCCCCAGGAAGCCATGCCCCGTGCCGTGCGTTCTGCGGGAATCGATCCAACCAAAAGCGCCAAGCCTTCCACCTTTCTGCGAAATCTTTTTTTGGAATACTCCCCTGCCCTGAATGCTGAAATCTTGAAAAAACTGGAAGTCGGTGAAGATCCTGGTCCAAAAATGGTTCTTCCCCTGTTTCAACCGTGAATTTTTTTCCGCCCCCTCCCGGCTTCCAGGTCTGGAAGTTGCCCCAAGGATTTGCTTGGTCTCGTTCCGGGCGGAAAAAACCGATTCTCGCGTTCTGGCAAAAAACAGGAGGACATCTACGCCTCAGTGAGGCCGCGCGACGGCATTCCCAATCCCTGCGCTTTGCCGGCCGCCGAGCGGTGACTGCCACTCCCATCCCCGGGGCGGGCACCTTGGTGGTGCGACCGTGCGCCCACGGCGGATGGTGGGGGCGGTTGGCCGGCGATCTTTACATCGGCTCGGAAAGAGCCCGGCGGGAAATCCGCCTGAGCGACCACCTCATCGGGATGAAGATTCCGACTCCCCGTATCGAAACGGTCGTCTTTTATCCGGCGGGACCTTTGGTCCGGCTCGAAGTGGTCACTGCCTGGGTTCCCGAAAGTCAGGATTTGGTTCGCCATTTGGCCGCGAGGCCCGGAGCCTCCCTGCGTGCCCGCGTTTTTGCCGCGGTTCGCAAATTAATCAGACAACTCCATCACCATGGAATCTGCCACCCGGATCTGAATGCCCGAAATATTCTCCTGGCTCCTTCCTCCCGCGGAGGGTTCATCGCTTGGCTCCTGGACGTAGATGTCGTTCGCTTGGGGGTGCCCGGCCGGTCCTCCGTCGATCAAGCCAACCGCGCCCGTCTCCTCCGCTCTCTTCTCAAACGGGCCCGGCTCGGGGAGCTGGGCTGGTCCGAAACCGAGGTTGCCCAACTATGGCGGGAACTATTTCCCCGATCATGACTCTCCCCTCCGAGCCCCGCATCGGCATTATCCTGCTTAGCGCGGTGGGCGATGTCGTCCATGCCCTTCCCGTGATCAACGCCCTCAAACGCGCCCGGCCCCGCGCTCACATTACCTGGCTGCTTCAGGATGCCGGTGCTGCGCTTCTCCAAGGCCATCCGGCCGTGGATGAAATCCTACTGTTTCGGCGAAAGGCCGGTCTTGCCGGATTCGTCCAGATGGCGGCCCAGCTGCGCGAACGCCCTTTTGATGTCGTTTTGGATCTCCAGTGCTACTTGAAGGCAACTGTTCTCACCGCCCTGTGTCGGGCTCCGGTGAAAATCGGGCTGGATCCTGCCCGGGCCCGCGAGTTCAACTGGCTCGTCAACAACCACCACCTCCTCCAACGACCCGTCAACCACGTGCAGGAACACTTCCTTGAATTTCTCGATTATCTCAAGATTCCCCGGGAGCCGATGGAATGGGATCTGGGTCCCTGGTCGAACGAACGTCCTTGGCAGGCAGAGTTTTTCCGCGCCATCCCGGGGCCCCGCGTCGCCCTCGTCGCCGGCACCAGTAACCCGAAAAAAGACTGGCTCCCGGAGCGATGGGCCGAACTCAACGATCGCCTTCATTGTGATTTCGGCCTCACCACCGTCCTGGTGGGAGCCCAAACCACCCGGGAAGTCGCGCTCGGACAAAAAATGGCTGCCGAATGCCGCCATCCCCCCGTGAATGCCCTCGGCTCCGGTCTTCGTCGCCTCGTTGCCATTCTCGACGGCTGTGATCTGGTGATTTCTCCTGATACCGGCCCCCTCCACCTTGCCGGAGCCCTTGGCAAGCCCGTGATCGGCCTTTATGGATACAACAGCCCGGCCCGCGTTGGCCCCTGGCGGCAGGATCCTCGCCTGCTTGTCGATGCCTTTCATGATCCCGGCGAGTCGCCGCAGATGACCTTCACACACCGCCCCAAACGAATGGAAAAAATCTTGGTGGCCGACGTTCTGGATCGCGTAAAGATCTGGGCCGCAATTCAGAAACGGTAATAAATCTCCGTCGCCACCGTCCAAAGCGAGTTCGACGCCGGTGGGCTTGCTGTCGTCAGGGTATTGGGCACATCCGCACTTGCCGTTGTGGAAAGCGTTGTCCCCGCACCCCAGGCAAACCTCCCCTCCCCCCGCCAGACCAGATCCTCGGTGATTTTTACCGCCAGCGTCAAAGTGTAGTCGTAATAATCCCCTCCACTGAGTCGCGTGCTCTGAGGCAGCACATAGTTGCTTGTGTGCACATATTCGGCTCGGCCGGTTAGCGTGACCGGGTCCAGCAGGGTCCAGGTGGAGTAAAGTCCGGTGGTTACGTAGGAAGTGGGTGCCTCCACCTCGGAATCCCCGGTGCCCGAGCCTCCGGTCAAGTTAAAGGTCAGGTTCCACCGTTCCTCCGCAAAGGCAGGTGACCACTGTCCGATGAGGTTAAGGGCGTAGTAGAAATCCTGGTCGAGGGAGATCCGTGCATTCGCGCCGTGCGTGCCCCATGGCGCCACATAAAATCCGGGTTGTAACGTGGCGTTCCCGCGCGGGCAGGTGACTTTTCCGTACCCGAATACGGAAGATTCGTCCCCCTTACCGAGGCCTCCCAGATCATTGCTTTCCCCAGAGCAGTTGCCGATCCCCGCAGCCATGTCGAGAAGGGGGTCGGGGGAGAAAATCACGAGGATTCCGGTGTTGTCCTGGGGCATGAAGGCATCCGAAATGCCGAAGGTGATGCAGGGATTGTCCGGACGCCAGATCGTCTCGTAGCCTATGACCGCCTGAAACTTCCCGACCCAAGCCTCCATCTGGGCTTCCGGCACCCAGATTTTGGCGAACGCTTCCCCGATATAAAGAGAGCTGCTGCTCGGGCCCGTGGGCGTGTTCATTGTCCCGGCGGATGCGTAATAAGAGGCATCCTCCCCCAGCATCAGACCGAACTGGAATCCTGCGTGGGCCTGCCGGCTCTCCCGCAGGAGTGGCTTTTCCAGGCGTAACCAGAGGGCGCTGAGGTTGAAGTCACCCTTGGGCACGGTATCCGCGGGAAAATCAAGGGAGCTGGCTGCCGTGCCCGGACCGAAATTGTAAAGGTAGGTGCCGTCCACATACCCAGTCAGCTTGAGGGGCGTTTCCGCAGGTGCCCCCATCTGTTCCGCAACGGATTCCTCTCTTGCTTCCCTTTCTGGAAGTACAGTTGCCTCCTCGGATGGCTGGATTTGTCCCCAAATCGATGCCATTCCCGAAAAAAAAAGAAAGAGTCCCGGATAGACGATCCGATTTTTCCTCATTATCCTGCAGTTATGAAATGGCACCATTGGATCCTAGTCTCATTCCTTGCGATCGTCACGGCACGGGCGGAACCTTCCACGGAGGTCAAAACCTTTGAGGCGGCGACGGACGCCATGAGCAAAGAGGAGGTTCTCGGGTACATGGGGCGCGGACCGGACCAACAGATCTCTCCACATCTCTGGCGCTATCGGGGCAATTGGACCAATTCCGACACACTTGAAAAATTCAACACGGTGGATATCGCGTTCGGGATGTTGACGGATTCCCACAAGTACGGGGTCATGCGCTACACGTGGGACAATACAAGTGACAACACGGACGGCACGCCCTGACCCGTTCTTGTTTCAGTATTAGCGGTGGAGGTCTTTACGAAAATGACCCCGCCCGAAACGAAAGAGAAAAACCAGAACCGGAAAAGTCATCAAAGTGAGGGCCGCGCCCACCATGTCCCTTCGAAGCGGTTGACCCTCCATTTTATTAAGCCCCACCCACCCCAACAAAATAAATCCCATCGCGCCAAAAAACAGAGACAAGGGCTGAAAAATCCTGCGGAAATCATCCGCCTCCTGCCTTCGTTGTAACCGCTGGTCCCGGTTCGGAGCTGTCATTGCGCTAATTTCGCCGTCCAATATTTTTTGTCAATTGGAGGCGGTGGGAGTTGAATCGGATGGCAAATAATTAATAGTCAATAACATCAAGCACTTGGAAAAATATTTTTCGCGAGGTTTTTCATTCTTACGCATTTTGTGTGTCCACTTTTGTCCACTACTCTGTGGTTCAGACGCCTACCTAGCAGACTGATGCAACGAAAGAAAAGCAGACACGTTTTGTAGCCAGCTTTCGCAAATTTGAGAAACCTACCTCTATTCTGAAGTTCTTTGAACCGATCTGGGCACAACTTCTGCAACTGGGCGACTGACCTGACAACGCATAGATCACTCTGCTCAGCTGGCAGTGC
>RFWS01000038.1 GCA_009921985.1 bacterium
GAGGCCCTTGATCGACGTCCGCTCACCCGGGGAGTTCAAAGGAGAGGTCACCCACATGCCGGAATATCCACAAGAGGGGGTGCTGCGTGGTGGACATATTCCCGGGGCGAAAAGTGTGCCGTGGAAAACGGCGGTGAAGGAGGATGGAACCTTCAAATCCTCCGAGGAGTTGTCGAAAATTTACCTCGAAGGATGTCAGCTATCCCCGGACAAGGAGGTCGTCGCCTACTGCCGGATCGGGGAGCGTTCTAGCCACACCTGGTTTGTCCTGAGTTATCTATTGGGCCTGAAGAGGGTGCGCAACTATGATGGTTCATGGACCGAATGGGGTAACCGAGTGCGAGCCCCGATTGAACGGTCGGATTAATTCTACTTCAATAAAACACCGGTTAAACCGGGCAGGGTGATTTCAGTCTTCGCACGGTCTTGTTTGACCGTGATTTCAGTCAGCGGTCCATGGGAGGTGAAAGTAGGAACAAGCGCGGGTGAGTAGGTTCCGTCCGTAGTTTCCATGGAAAACTTAAAAGTCTGGGGAGACTCCGAGCGATTAAAGACGGCTACCAAAGTCTCGGAGCCGGTGCGCGCCAAGGCGAAAGTACGGCTCGCGTTGTCAGCTCCGATTACCTGGACATTTCCGTCGACCAGCACCGGGAATCTCCTTCGAAGATTGATGGCCTCCCGATAGAAGGCATGCAAGGAGGCGTCAAAATTCACATCGTCGTTTCGTTCGGGCTGCCCGGCCGGGCTGCTTTTTTGGGGCTCAAAAACCATGTCCTCCCAGACCATTGGCTGCCGATCATCAGGGTCATCCGCTCCCCACATGCCGGCCTCAACCCCGTAGTATAAATAAGGTGCGCCCGGGTAGATCACCTGAAATAAAACCAGCATTCGCTGAATTTTCCTGTCCACGACACCAGGTTTGCGGACCAGATAGGGACGCTCCCGGTTTCCGGCATGCACATCCGAATCATAGCTAAAATCCTGTGAAGATGAGGAATAGGGACGATCCCGATTCACGATCATGGTGGCCATGCGCGCCGTATCATGAGAGTCGAAAAGATTTTGGGCGCGCTCAAAGGTTTCTTTGGGGAATCTCTTTCGCCGGTCTTCCATTATTTTAACAAACTCCCGGATCGGGATCGTTCCATCAATCAAGCCGCCTTTGATCGGAATACTGAAAGAGTAATAATTCATCAGACCATCAAATCCGCCCTCCTGAACAAAAGTCGGCGCGTTTTCGACCCAAATTTCCGGCGTGGTATAAGAAAGGGGACTTAACTCCTTCACATACTTGTTCCAGTCAGACCAAAAACCAGTACCGACTTCATTGGCTACATCAAGTCTCCAGCCATCGATACCGTCCGAAGGGTCCCCGTCACTATTGGGATCCATCCATCGCTTAGTGATGTTGAAAAGGTAGCTTTTTACTTCTGGATGTAGGGTTTTCCTTCCTTGGTCGTCCTTGATTTCGGAAAACTCCGGCATGTTCTTGAAGCCCCACCAGCCCTCGTATTCAAACTCATTCCGGTCCGTCGTTTTAGGATCATCAAAACACTTCACATGAAACCACTTGGCGAAGGGCGACTTTTCTTGATTCTTTCTCAGGTCTGCAAAGGCGAAGAAATCAGTGGAGCAATGATTGAAAACCCCATCGAGAATCACCCTGATTCCGCGAAGGTGAGCCTGGCGGATTAATTCGATGAGGAGTTTGTCGGCGGTCGTCCATTTCCAGGTTTTTGGATCGGCCGTTTCGTTCGACACCATGGCTTTGTCTTTTTCTGGGTTAGGCCCGAAATGGGGGTCGGCATGATGAAAGGAGAGGGCGTCGTATTTGTGAAGGGATGGGGATTCAAAAACCGGATTAAGATAGATGGCGTTAATGCCCAGATCCTTGAGGTAATCCAGTTTGTCGATGATGCCCTGAAAGTCCCCGCCGTATCTTCGATGGGCGTTTGTGCCGTACACATCCCCGGCCAGTTCCTTTTCCCATTCGGTGAGACCATACCACTCCTTGGTCCAGGGAATTATCGTCCACCGGGAGCGTATTCTGTCCGGCACACGAGAATACTCGGCCGTCGGGTCGTTCTTTGGATCCCCATTTCGAAACCTGTCCGGGAAAATTTGGTACCAAATAGCCCGCCGGGGCCAATCGTGGTTGTTTTCTTCCCGAGGATAAGGCGATTCCGGCCAGCAGACTGAAATTCCAATAAACCAAAAACAAAGCCAAAGCATGGGGATAAAATGGCAGAGCTCTGACAGGGTGCGAGTTCCGAATAAAGCACCTTGTCACCCTGTGGATCGATCCGCAGAGTCCTATGCTATGGCGCTGTTGGAGACCGAAGTCCACTCCAGTCCGGCCGAACGGGCCTTGGTTTTAGGCATCAGGCTTTTTCGCCTCGCCGGCAGTTTGTTGCTGGCTTTTTTTCTGATCGAATCCATGGGATCTTTGGGGGAACTCCAGCTCCGCAACCCTCTTTCCGAGCTCAAGTTTGCGTCCCAAATGACCGATCGGATTCCTTTGGCCTTCTTGGGAATTGTTTTTTTGCTTTGTCACCCCAGATTTATTCGGAAAAAGCCCGAGGCCACAATCTTGATAATCCTTTCCCATCTGCCGGCTTTTTTAGCCGCCCTTTACCTTCTTCTAATTCCCCTTGCCATGAATGCCTCGGCCAATCTGTTTCGGAATGCATCCTTTGGTCTGACCAATCAGGTTGAGGAGCAGGTGAAAAAGGTTCGGGCCGTCTTGGATACCACACTGAACCTCCCGCCGGATCAGCAACAGAGCATGGTGGATCGTTACAACCAGGCCAACCCCAAGAAGCAACCGGTCGACCTGAGTGGCTTTTTAAAGACTTTGCGGGACGAAGTCAGGGCCTCTGAGGAACGGCTCGAGGGGGAGCGTAAATCTGTGCTGCAGGCGCAAAAAAACAATCTCTACGGAGCCCAGTTCTCCCAGGCTCTCAAGTGTTTGCTTGGCGCCGGGTGTCTGGTGTTACTTTGGCGCAGCGTGGGGTGGGTGAGACGCGCGGGGCAATCGGCATTGGGCGGTGAGTTGGCCGCCGCACGCCACCGCCGCGGCTGAGGACGGTCTAGTTCGCGGGGGGCGGCGGTGAGGCCTGGCCGGTGGTGGAGCCAGAAGCTTTCTCGTAATCCGTCATCGAGCTTTTTTGGCGCTGGGCCATCCGGTAACCCATGATGTTGAGATCGAAAATCATCATAAAACTATCCGGAACCGGAATGTTAGCGATGCTTAGCTCGGACGTCTGGTAGTTAAAATCGAGGCTCTTCATGGTGGCAAGAAACCAGGCCACATCGACCTCTTCCGTTAATTTTCCCTTGGTTTGGATAATGCTGAAGTCGTTTTGATCGATCCAGATGGTTCCGCCCACCTTGTTGATAACCTTTTCCTCCCGGGAAGAGAACGGCTGATCTTTCTTGGGTGTGAATTTGATGACGAAGCAACGACGGTCCCGGATCGTCTCATCATTTTGGCGCTGGTAGTTGTAGCGCGGGGCGATTTTGGCCATATCGAGCATGGCGTTGACCTTCTTGGCGTCCTCCACCTGCTTGTCCTTGTCGTCATCGTCATTGGAATTTTTGCGAATGTTCCGGCCGGCACCCACCCCCGCCACCTTAGATTTTGAGGAGGCATCCGCTGATTTCGAGTCAGAATCGTCGTTGAAATCGGCCGAATAGGTAATGTCCTTGCCCGGCTTGATCTTGGCTGTGACCGTCTTTGTTTTGTCAGGGATGACCTTGTTGTCGTCGTCCATGCGTTCGGTCACCACTTTAAGCTGATAAATAAAATCTTGCCGTAAATCACGCAACTCTTCGTCCCGCCGGATCGCGTTTTTGATGATATCGCTGACCGAGGGGCCTGGAGCCTGAGCCGGTTGCGCGGTAGAGGAATCCGGAGATCCGACAGGAATGGCCTTGGCGACCGGTTCTGCCTTGGCGACCGGCTCATCCTGCCGTGGAGAATTAGGGCGGTCCACGTAGCCGTCATCGTCGGCGTGGGTTTGCATGCTGCCACTCGCGTCCGCACCCCCCTTGGAGCCGATCTGGGGCTGAGCGAGATGGATCCAGGTGAAGAAGGACAGCGATAGCAGGATAAGTTTGCGCATAAGGACGAATTCTCTATCTACACCAAGTATGCCTCACATCAAACTCTTTATCCCCGGTCCGGTGGAAATCTCCGATTCTGTGCGTCGGGCCTTCGGCGGTCCCATGATTGGGCACCGTGGCAAAGGATTCCAGGACCTGTACGCCCGGGTTCAACCGGGCTTGAGGAGGCTTTTCCAGACCCAACAGCCTGTTTTTCTGGGAACAGGCTCGGCTTGGTCCGTGATGGAGGCCTCTCTCCGAAACCTGGTTCAGAAAAAGGTTCTCGTTTGTATGAATGGCGCTTTCTCGGACAAATGGTTTGATGTCGCCCAGAAGTGCGGAAAACAGGCTGGCAAAGTTCAGGTTGAGTGGGGGCAGGCGATCAAGCCCGAGGCGATTGACCGGGAGTTGGCTCAAGGCGGTTATGATGCGCTGACTCTCATCCACCACGAAACGTCCACGGGGGTTCTCAGCCCGCTTCCGGCGATCGCCAAACTGGTCCGATCTAAATATCCTGACGTGCTCCTGATTGTGGACACGGTCTCCTCCTTCAGTGTCCTGCCGATTCCATTCGATGAGTTGGGTCTGGACGTGATGCTTTGCGGCACGCAAAAAGCGCTGGCTTTGCCTCCCGGGGCGGCGCTGTTCAGCGTCAGTGAGCGCGCCTACCAGCGGGCGGAAAAATCCAAGGATCGGGGGTACTACTACGATTTCCTGGAATTCCGCAAGCAGGCGGAAAGCAACATGACCCCGTGCACTCCCTCCATCAGCCATCTCTATGCCTTGGAGGTGAAGCTGGCCGAAATCGAAAAGGAGGGAATCGCCCGGCGGCACGAAAGGCATCGCAAAAACGCCGAGCGGGGCCGCGCCTGGCTCCAGGCGAACGGTTTTGAGATTTTTCCGGAAAAAGGCTACGAATCCATGAGTCTGACCTGTGGCAAAAACAGCCGCGGGGTCGACATCGCCAAATGGATCGCCTGGCTCAAGGAAACCCACGGGGCGATTTTTGACGGCGGGTACGGCAAGCTGAAGGGGCAGACTTTCCGGGTTTCCCATATGGGCGATGAAACCGAGAAGGGGATGGAGGAGTTGTGGGGCAAATTAGCGGAGGGTCTTAAGAAAATCGGCTAACGGCCTCGGTGTGGTATGAGGGGCGGGATTTGGATTCAGAGAAAAAGCGGGAAGCAAAAATAAATCAGGCAGCCTTGCGAGATTCTTTGCGCTTGATGATGGGGGTGCGCTGACCCTCCACGACAGGGCGATTGATCATCACCTCATCCACGTCATCCCTGGAGGGGATCTCGTACATAAGATCCAGCATCATGCCTTCCAGCAAGCTGCGCAGGGCCCGGGCGCCAGTCCCCTTCTTCATGGCCTTGTCGGCAAGGCATTTCAGAGCATCGCGGGTAAAATTAAGCTTCACACAGTTTGGAATACTGCTTGGTGAGGCAGTTTTTGGTTTCGGTCAGGACAGCAATCAACTCTTCCGCCGTGAGAGGATTCAGGTGGGTGAGCACGGGCAAACGGCCGATGAACTCCGGGATCATCCCGAATTTTAGAAGGTCTTCGGGCTCGGTGTGCCGAAGCAGGGAAGGACCCTCTTCGACCATGGGGGCAGAGCCCGGGCCCGACCCGAAGCCCAACGAGCGGCCGCCCAGGCGTTTTCGCACGATCTCATCCAAGCCGACGAAGCCGCCGCCACAGATGAAAAGGATGTTTTGGGTGTTGATGGCGATGTGCTCCTGTTGGGGATGTTTGCGGCCACCCTGCGGCGGAACATGACAAACGGTGCCTTCCAAAATTTTGAGCAGACCCTGCTGGACGCCTTCCCCGGAGACGTCCCGGGTGATGGAGGCGCTGTCGGACTTGCGGCCAATTTTGTCAATTTCATCGATATAGACGATGCCGAGTTCGGCGCGCTTCACGTCATAATCCGCATTCTGCAGCAGGCGGAGAATGATGGTTTCCACGTCCTCGCCCACGTAGCCGGCTTCGGTCAGGGAGGTGGCGTCGGCGATCGCGAAGGGTACGTCGAGAATCCGGGCCAAGGTGCGGGCCAGCAAGGTCTTGCCTGAACCGGTGGGGCCGATGAGAAGGATATTGCTTTTCTCGAGTTCGACATCGGCATGATCGGTGGGAAGGGTGTCCGCATGCTCCCCCCGGACCCGCTTGTAGTGGTTGTGGACGGCCACGGCGAGGGTTCGCTTGGCGCGCTCCTGCCCGACGACGTGACGGTCCAATTCGGCGCGGATTTCCATTGGCTTAGGCAGGGCCTTGAGCGGGCCTTTGCCGACCGTGCCTTCCCCGGCTTCGCGGTGAAGGATGTTTGTGCAAAGGGTGATGCAGTTGTCACAAATATAAACGCCGGGACCGGCGATGAGTTTTTTCACCTCCGCATGGCTCTTTCCGCAGAAGGAGCAGAGGGTGAGGTGGGTGGGGCGGGCCACGGGGGCTCCCGATTATTTTGAAGATTGGGGCTTGTTGAAGGTGACGACGTGATCGACCAATCCGTAGGCCTTGGCGTCTTCGGCGGACATAAAACGGTCACGATCCGTGTCTTTCTCCACGGTTTCGAACTTCTGGCCGGTATGGTGGGCGAGAATTTCATTCAGGCGTTTCTTGGCGCGCAGGATTTCCTGGGCCTGGATGCTGATGTCGGTGGCCTGACCTTGGGCGCCGCCGAGGGGCTGGTGAATCATGATCCGTGCATTCGGAAGGCAGTAGCGCTTGCCCTTGGTGCCGGCGGCCAGCAACACGGCCCCCATGCTCGCGGCCTGACCAATGCAGTAAGTGGCCACGTCGCAACTGATGTACTGCATGGTGTCGTAGATGGCCAAGCCGGCGGTGACGTATCCCCCGGGAGAGTGAACATAAATGTTCACGTCCTTCTTGGGGTCCTCCATCTGGAGAAAGAGCAACTGGGCGATGATGGAGTTGGCCATGTTGTCGTCGATGGCGGTGCCGATGAAAACAATCCGATCCTTGAGCAGGCGGGAGTAAATATCATAGGCACGCTCGCCGCGCCCGGTCTGCTCAATGACACTAGGAACATAGTAGTCCGCGCGGGGTTCCGTATTCATGGGGACAAATTAAGAGCGGACCGCATGTTGCAAAAGAAAATCCACGGTCTTCCTGCGCAACAGGGTGTCAGCAAGTGAGGGTAACGCGCCCGACTTTTGGAGCCGTTTGGCGAAGAGACGAATGTCTTGGCCGGACTGGGTGGCCAGATGGGCGACTTCGTGAAGGATTTCCGACTCCTCCACTTTGATGCTTTCGCTCTCCGCCACTTTCCGGAGAAGAAAAGACAATTTCACGTTCTCCTCCGCGCTGCGGCCGGCGGCGGCCAGGATCTCGTCCTTGTGCTTGATCAGTTCCTCCTGGGGAACCCCCCGGCGCTGGTTTTCCTCCACCAACCTGGCCACCAGGCGGCGGCGCTCCTCCTCCAGCATCGGTTCCGGCACGTCCATCTTGACGGCGGAAAGCAGGGCGTTGGTCACGGCCTTGGAATCTTCCGAGCGCACCGCGGATTCCCGCGAGGTCACCAGATCCTCGCGGATCCGCTTTTTCAGTTCCTCCAGGGAAATTTTGTAATGCTCCTGACAGAACGCCTCGTCGAGGTCCGGAACATGGCGCTCTTTGAGTTCCAGAAGGGTCACCTGATACCGGCCGGTCTGACCGCGGAGGGGGATTTGCGGAAAGTCCGCGGGGAATTTGACCTCCACTTCCTTGGTTTCACCGGGCTTCACCCCGTACAAGGCCTGGCAAAACCCGGGCAGGAAGGAATCAGGCTTGAGCCATAACCAAAGCTTCTTGGCCGCTGCGACCTGCCCGGCTTGCGGGGCAATTTCCGAAATCTTCTTTCCGCCGCAAGTACCCTCGAAGTCCACCACGGCAAAGTCGGCCTCCTTGGCGGGGCGGGGTTCCAGATTGTGAAAGTGGGCCATCGGTTCCGCCAACTGTTTGAGGGCCGCCTCCACATCCTTATCGGAAACCGGATCGGGCGATTTCTTGGGAATTTTGAGGCCCTTGGCTGCCGGAACCTTAAACTCAGGTGCGATATCCACCCGCAGGATGAACTGGAACTTCAGGTCCTTGGCGAAATTGGCCTCCTCTACGGAGGGATCGTCCACGAGTTGGAGCTTCTCCTTTTCCACCGCGGCGCGAAGACCCTCCCGAAGGAGCACATCCCTAAGTTCCGCTTGAATATCCGGCGCGTACCGTTTCCGAACCATCTCGAGCGGTGCGCGGCCGGGGCGAAAGCCGGGGAGGCGGGCTGATTTCTGGAAGGAGAGAATGACCTGCTCCTCTTTTTTTCGGACGGTATCGGCCGGGATCTCTCCCCTCACGCGGCGACGGCAGCCCCCGGCGTTTTCCATGGAAATTTTCATACGCAGATAAAAAGAATAGAAGACGAAGAGTCCGCCGCCGAGCTTTTAGTCTGAAGCCTCGTCCGCGGATTCCATCGGGGAAGCCGCCTTGGTTCCTTTCAGAGCCTTAAGAAACCGCTTCACCGCCGGACTGACCACGCGGGAAGCACGAGAAACCACCCCGAGGGGGCGGACAATCTCAGCCCCACCGTGGGGGACCGTAACCAGCGTGCCGTTGGCAAGCTCCTTGGCGACCACGGATTTGGGGAGAAAGGCCACGCCCGCGTCGATCTCGACCGCGTTTTTCAGTGTCTCCACATTGTCGAACTCCATCTTGGGAAGAAATTTCAGACCGCGGGTTGCCAGAATTTTATCGAGTCCCTGGCGGGTCGGCATCTCCGGAGCGAGGGAGACGAACTTGTACTGGGAAAGTTCGGCCAGGGGTACGGTTCCCTTTTTGACCAGCGGGTGGCCGGGGGCAGCGATGATGTGGAGGGTGTCCTTTTTGAAGGTTTCCACCTTCAAACCTTTACGGGCAGAAGGAAAAGCGACAAAACCAACATCGGCATCGCCATCGGCCACTGATTCGTAAACCTCATTGGACCGACGGTAATCCACTTGGACCTTTACCTGCGGAAAGGCCTTGAGGAATTCCTTAATGTAAGGCGGCAGTTCGTGGATTCCCACACTGGGGACGGCCACTAGGCGGATTGTGCCGGAGATAATGTTGCGCATCTCCTCCAGCTGGTGTTGAAAGCGTTGATAATGGGTGATGATTTCCCGGCTGGCCTCGTACAGGAGTTGGCCCTCGCGGGTGAGAGCAAACTGCTTGCTGGTCCGTTCGAGCAGCGGAACTCGAAGGCGTTGCTCGATCGAACGGAGTTGCTGGCTCACGGCCGACTGGGTGATGCCGTTCAGGGAGGCGGAACGGCTGAAGGACTTCGTCTCCACGAGGTCCCGGAACACACGAAAAGATTCCACCTGCATAAGAAAGCATTATTATGCACCCTTATTACTAAGGCAAATCAAGCTTAACTAATCATGAGCGACTCTTTAGAACAAAACTACTTCCGTCTTTGCGGCGAAGTTCGGCAGGCGGCGGAAAAAGCAGGCCGCAATCCGGCTTCGGTACGGTTGCTGGCGGTAAGCAAAAAAGTGCCGGCGGAGAGACTTCGTATCCTTTGGGGGCTAGGGCATCGGCTCTTTGGGGAAAACCGGGTGCAGGAGGCACGGGTGAAAATTCCCGAAATGCCCCCGGGCGGGGAGTGGCA
>RFWS01000039.1 GCA_009921985.1 bacterium
GTCCCACGCGCCGGACGCCGCCAAGGCGACCCCCAAGGAGAACACCCATGGCCAAGAAGTGCTGGCGGCTTAAGCAGAAGCGGAAGGCGAAGTTTTCGACCCGGAAGTACAACCGGTGCTCGATCACCGGCCGCCGTCGTTCCTACATCGGCCGCTTTGGAATCAGCCGTATTCAGTTCCGGGAAATGGCCCTCAAGGGCGAGATCCCCGGCGTCACCAAGGCCAGCTGGTAAGGAGACAACATGGTTACCGACCCTCTCGCCGACTTTCTGACGATCCTCCGCAACGGGGCGGTGGCCGGCTTGAAAACCGTCAAGGCGCGGCACTCCCGCGTCCGCGGAGATATTCTCACAATCCTGAAGAAAGAGGGTTTCATCGAGGACTTTGAACTGAAGAAGGATGGCGGTCATTCCGACTTCCATATTGCGCTCAAGGGCAACCGAGGCCGGAGCGGACGGGCCATCACCTGCATCAAACGCCTTTCCAAACCTGGGCTGCGCCGTTACGTCGGATCCAGGGAGATCCCGAAGTATCTGGGCGGGCTGGGCATCCCGATTCTCTCCACCCCGCGCGGGGTGCTGACCGGCGAGGACGCCAAAAAACAAAACGTGGGCGGGGAGCTTCTCCTCGTGGTCTGGTAATGTCCCGCATCGGCAAATCTCCCGTTCCGTTTCCGGCCAACGTCAAGGTGGCCTTGGAAGGTTCGCGTCTGAAGGCGGAAGGCCCCAAGGGGAAATTGGGCCTGAATCTGCCTCCGCGGATCACCGCAAAAATCGACAACAATCAGATCCTTCTTTCGCGGGATGCCGAAGATCGGGAAGCCCGCTCCCTTCATGGGTTGGCCCGGAGCCTGGTGAAGAACGTGGTGGAAGGCGTGGCGAACGGATACACCAAAAAGCTCGAAATCCACGGGGTCGGCTTCAAAGCGAACCTGCAGGGCAAAAAACTGGTCTTAAATCTCGGCAAATCCCACCCCATTGACTACGCCGTGCCGGCGGAAATCAAAGTGACCGTCACGGAAAACACCCAGCTGACCATCGAGGGTGTCGACAAGCAACTGGTTGGAGCAGTGGCCGCAGATATCCGCCGTTACTATCCGCCGGAGCCCTACAAGGGCAAGGGTGTCCGTTTCTCCGGGGAAATCATCCGCCGCAAGGAGGGCAAGACCGCCCAGAGCAAGTCGGCCTAAACGATTATGCCTAACCCATCCAAAGAACGTCGTGAACGCCGCCGCCGGATCCATTCCCGGATCCGCCTGCAGGTTCGTGGTCAGACCGGTAAGCCCCGCCTCTGCGTGGCCTTCACCGGGAAGCATATTTACGCTCAGGTCATCGACGATGTGGCCGGCAAGACCCTCGCGGCCGTGGCCAGCACCCAGGAAGCCCACAAGGGCTCCAAACCCAACATCAAAGGTGCCGCCCAACTCGGCAAGGTGCTGGCGGAAAAAGCCTCCTCCAAGGGAATCTCCACCGTGGTGTTTGACCGGGGCGGCTTTCTTTACCAGGGCAAGGTGAAGGCCTTTGCCGACGCGGCCCGTCAGGCCGGCCTGAAATTCTAGGAAGGAAGCCAAGAAAACCATGAGCATAGCCCCAGTGGCCGACGTCCCCGAAGTTGCCAAGGAAGCGGAAGCGCCCGAAAAAGCCTTTTCCAAAACTTCCGAATTTATTCCCACGGCGGAACCGACCACCACGCGTCGGGACCGTACCCGCACGCCTTCCGACATGTTTGAGAAGGTGGTTTTCGTGAATCGTTGCGCCAAGGTGGTGAAGGGTGGGCGCCGTTTCAGTTTCAGCGCCCTGCTGGTGGTAGGCGACAACAAGGGGAAAGTGGGGGTTGGTTTCGGGAAAGCACGCGAAGTGGCGGAGGCCATCCGTAAAGCCACCGAAAACGCGAAAAAGAATCTTCACGGCTACCAAATTGGGCCGAGTACTATTCCCCACGAGGTGACCGGTGCGTTTGGCGGCGGCAAGGTGCTGCTGCGTCCGGCTTCCCTGGGAACCGGATTGATCGCCGGAGGCGGAGTGCGCGCGGTTTTGGAGGCGGCCGGAGTGAAGGATATTTTGGCAAAATCGATGGGATCCAGTAATCCTGCCAACGTCGTGAAAGCGACCGTGGATGCTCTTTCCCGGCTGCGGACCCGGTCCCAGATTCTGGAGTCCCGCGGGAAGAAGAAGCCTGAGAAGGGGAAGGACGCCTAAATGAGCACCACCACCCCCCGCCCAGGCGCCCGGCATCGGCGCAAACGTGTTGGTTGCGGAGAGAGCTCCGGCCACGGCAAGACTTCCGGCAAGGGTCACAAGGGTCAGAAGGCCCGCTCCGGTGGCAGCATCCGGTTAGGTTTTGAAGGCGGTCAGATGCCGCTGATCCGGCGCATTCCGAAGCGTGGTTTCAACAACAAGGATTTCGCCATCCGTTACGCCCCGGTGAATCTGGAGGCCCTCGAGGCTTTTCCCGACGGATCGAAGGTGGATGAAGCCGGTTTGCGGGCCTGCGGGTTGGTCAAGGGACATTGGGACGGGGTGAAGTTGCTCGGGGGTGGCAAGTTGAAGCCGAAGAACCTGACCCTGGAAGTTCATGCGGCCAGCGGATCCGCCAAGACCGCCTTGGAAGCCGCCGGCGGTAAACTCAATCTCCTGAAGTCCTAAACGGACCGGGACCGTCGGGCCATGCTTCACGCCCTCATCAACTGTTTCAAGATTCCTGAGCTCCGCCAGCGGATCATCTTCACGCTCGCGTTGGTCGTGGTGGTGCGCATCGGAGCCTCCATCCCGTGCCCGGGCATCAATCCCCTCGTTCTTGGAGAGTTCTTTAAGCAGGTGGTGGATTCGCAAAACCAGGGAAGCGTCATCGGACTCTTCAATCTTTTCAGCGGCGGCGCGTTGGAAAATTGCGCCATCTTCTCCCTGACCATCATGCCGTACATCAGCGCGAGTATCGTGATGCAGCTTGCCACCGGGGTCATCCCCAGCATGGGCAAGATGGTGCGGGAGGAGGGCGGTCGCCAAAAAATCACCCAGTATACCCGGATTGCGACGCTGATCCTTTGCGTCGTCCAGGGGTATCTTCTGGCTGTCAGCTTCGAAAATCCCTCCAAGATTCCCATCTTCTCGGGCATCGACCAGGTCATTCAGAGAATGGGGCCGCTGGTCCCGGAGCCGGGTCTCGGCTTCCGTGTCATCACCGTGATTACCCTCACGGCCGGTACCATGTTCCTAATGTGGATTGGCGAGCAGGTTACCGAGAAGGGGATCGGGAACGGTATTTCCCTGATCATCACGGTGGGGATCGTGGCACGTCTTCCGGCGGCGCTCGTGGCCGGTTGGCAGGTGTTCGTGCCTCCGGCCGGCAGCGGGCGCGAGCCGATCAGCCCTTTTGTCCTCTTTCTGCTGCTGGCTTTTCTCTTTGCGGTGATCGCCTCAACCATCGCGCTGACTCAAGCCCTCCGTAAGGTCAGCGTCCAATACGCCAAGCAGGTAAGGGGGAACCGGGTTTACGGGGGTCAGACTTCCTTCCTGCCGCTCAAGGTGAACTACGCGGGTGTCATGCCGATCATCTTTGCAAACGCCATTCTCCTTTTTCCGGCAAGCATCCTGGGATTCTTGTTTCCCGGGTCGCCCACCGCCAACCGGATCGCCGCCGCACTAGCCACAGGTTGGCTTCACTATGTTCTTTATGCCGGCATGATTTTTTTCTTCTCCTATTTTTGGGTGGCGATGGTTTTTAACCCGATCCAGATCGCGGATGACATGAAACGCCATGGGGGCTTCATTCCCGGCGTGCGGCCCGGGGAAACCACGGCCCAGTTTCTGGATTTCGCGATGACCCGACTGACCTTTGCCGGAGCAATCTTCCTGACGGTTTTGGCGGTGTTGCCCATGCTGGTGCAGAATTTCATGGGAATTCCCAGCATCACGGCGCAGTTCTTTGGCGGCACCGGACTACTCATCATTGTCGGGGTGATGCTCGATACGATGCGCCAGGCGGAAACCTACCTTTTGCAGCGCCACTACGACGGCTTTTTACGGAAGGGGCGGATCAAGGGCAGAACGGTGGCGGGAACCGTAGGCTCCAGCAACACCATTTCCGAAGGACAGATCGCCTGGTTGCTGGTGATCATCGCGATCATCGCCCTCGCCGGGGTGGTTATTTCCCTTCGTTAAGGGCCGCACGGCCCATGTCTCCGATCCCGATCAAGGACGCGGCGGGAATCGCCGGCATGAGGGCCAGTTGCCGGATAGCGCGGAAAATTCTCGAAGAACTTTGCGTCTATCTCGAGCCCGGAAAGACCACCGGCGAGATCGATAAAAAAGCCGGAGAGCTGATTGCAGCCCACGGAGCACGCAGTGCGTTCCTGGGTTACCGGAAATTTCCGGGCCAGCTTTGCATCTCGGTGAACGAGGAGGTGGTTCACGGAATCGGCGGAGCCCGGCGGTTGGGTTACGGGGACGTGGTGAAACTGGACGTGGGCATTATTTTGGACGGCTGGGTTGGCGACACGGCCACCACCGTTGGAGTGGGGGCCATCACACCCGCCCGGCAGCGGCTTTTGGAACGCACCCAAGCCGCCCTTGCCGCAGGTATCGCGTCAGCGCGGGGAGGGGCCAAACTTGGGGACGTCAGCCATGCGGTGGAAGCTACGGTCAAGCACTCCGGTTTTAGCGTAGTGCGGGAGTTTGTGGGGCATGGAGTGGGAAGAAAACTTCATGAGGAGCCCCAAATCCCTAACTTTGGCAGGGCTAACTCCGGTCCAGTTTTACGTCCTGGAATGACTTTGGCGATCGAGCCGATGGTCAATGAGGGCAGCCCAGAAGTCCGAATATTGAAGGACGGATGGACGGCGGTGACGGCCGATGGAAAGGATTCAGCCCATTTTGAGCACGTCATTCTGATTACCGAGGGCGCCCCGGAAATATTAACGGAATCCATTGGGGCGGATAGGGATAGGAAGGTGCTTGCCAACAGCTCGGTAAACCAATAGGATTTAAATTTACGTCTTATGAAGGTACGCGCATCTGTTAAACGCCGCACGAGCGACTGCCAAGTCGTCCGCCGACGCGGTCGTATCTACATTATCAACAAGAAGAACCCCCGTTTAAAGCAGAGGCAGGGATAAAGGGCATGCCGCGTATTCTTGGAGTCGATGTCCCGGGGGACAAGAGGGCTGAATTCAGCCTGCGCTACGTTTATGGCATTGGCCCAACAAGAGCCCGTCAGGTCATTGAGGAAGCGGAAATTCCAGGAGATCTCCGCGCCAAGGACCTGACGGACCAGCAGATCAACAGGATCATCGGGGTCATCCAACGCAACCGTTTCCTCATTGAGGGTGATCTCCGTCGCGACATACAACAGAACTTGAAGCGGTTGCAGTCGATCAACTGCTACCGTGGTATTCGGCATCGGAAAGGCCTGCCGGTTCGCGGTCAGCGCACATCTACCAACGCGCGGACGCGCAAGGGCCCCCGCAAGACGGTAGGCGTGATCCGCAGCAAGGACGCCAAGTCCGCCAAAACGTAAGCCATGAGCGAAGAAGCCAAAAAGCCCCAGGAAAAGAAACCCGCCCCGGCCAAGGCCGAGGGGGCGAAGTCCGCCGCTCCCAAAGAAAAGAAGCCCAAGGCCGCCGGAGCGAAAGCGGGGGCCAAAGATGCCCCCAAGGCAGAACCCATCATTGCCCCGGAAAGCCTGACCCTAGACGGTTTGGATGATGCATCGAAGGTCAAGATCCCGAAGATCAAAGGAGCCAAGCAGATTCATAACGGGGTGGCCCACATTCTGGCAACTTTCAACAACACCGTTGTTTCGATCACCGACCAGAAGGGGAACGTGATTGCCTGGTCGAGCGCCGGAAAAATGGGTTTTCGCGGATCTAAAAAATCAACCGCCTACGTGGCCCAAGTGGTGGCGCAGGATGCCTGTCGTCAGGCCATGGCCCACGGGGTGAAAGAAGTGGAAGTCCGGCTCAAAGGACCGGGCACGGGCCGCGAATCGGCGGTGCGTGCGTTGCAGGCTGTCGGACTCGAAGTGAGCACCATCCGGGATGTCACCCCGGTGCCGTTTAACGGATGTCGCATGCGCAAGGCGCGCCGAGTTTAAGGAGATTTATGGCCCGTTACACTGGACCCCGTGACAAGATCAACCGTCGTTTTGGCCAGCCGATCTTCGGTGCCTCCAAGGCGTTGGAACGCCGTAATTTTCCCCCGGGAGTGCATGGGGCCAAGGGACGCCGTAAGCAGTCGGATTACGCCATAGCCCTTGGGGAAAAACAAAAGATGAAATACGGTTACGGCCTTTTGGAGAAGCAGTTTCGCCGTGTGTACCAGAAGGCGATGCAAAGCCGCGGGGTTACGGGCGAAAAAATGCTGCAACTCCTGGAAACCCGCCTCGACACTCTTGTGGACCGGCTCGGATTTTCCGCTACCCGCCGGGGAGCGCGCCAAATGGTGGGCCACGGCCACATCAACGTAAACGGACGTCGTGTCAGCATTCCTAGTTACACCTGCCGACCCGGCGATGTGATCGAGGTCCGTGACAATCCGAAGTCCCGCCAACTCGGCACCAAGGGGCTGGAGACGACCCAGATTCGGCCGCTGCCGGACTGGCTCACCCTCAATAAAGACGCTTTCAAGGGAACCCTCACCAGGATTCCCACCCGCGAGGAACTGACCCCCGTGGCCAACGAGCAGTTGGTGGTGGAGTTGTACTCGCGGTCATAAAAATCACCGCCGCCCAGCTACCGGCGGCGGAACAACAGAAACATCAGCTCGGCCGTCGGTCCTCTCTCAGGGTAGCAGGGAGGGGGTAACCCGGCCGGAAAGTGACAGACCATGCCCCTGAGACTTGGACGATTCGAACTACCGAACCGGCTGCAAAAAGACGACGCCGGTTCTGACGAACAATACGGAAAATTCACCGCTGAGCCATTTGAGGCCGGCTACGGACACACGCTCGGCAATTCCCTGCGCCGGGTGCTGCTTAGTTCCCTCGAAGGCGCGGCGATCACCAGCGTGAAAATCGCCGGGGTGCAGCACGAATTCAGCACTATTGATCACGTGGTCGAAGATGTCACGGAGATCGTGCTCAACCTGAAAAAGCTAAAATTTAAGCTCCCCAACCGGGAGCCGCGCCTACTGACCCTCAAGGTTAACAAGGAAGGACCGGTCACCGCCGCTGACATCGAGTTGGATGCGGGAATCGAAATCCTGAACCCCAAGGAAGTTATCTGCACGTTGGACAAAAAGGCGAAATTTGAGGCGGAGCTCGAGGTTCGCGTGGGGCGCGGATACGCCACCTGGGAAGAGAACAAGCGCGAGGACTCCCCGATTGGCCTGATTCCGGTGGACTCCCTCTTTTCCCCGGTGAAGAAGGTGAAATACGAGGTAAAGAACACCCGCGTCGGCCAGCGGACGGATTACGATAAGCTGGTTCTGGAAATCTGGACGGACGGTCGGCTAACGCCGGACGAGGCGTTGCTGCATTCGGCCGGGATCCTGCGCCACCACCTCGACATCTTTGCCAACTTCGACAAAGAACCGATTGAGTTTGAGGAGGTGAAGTACGAGGCTCCGGTGGAGAACACCGCACTGAAGAAGCTTCTGGCCATGAGCGTGAACGAGATCGAACTTTCGGTCCGGGCCGCCAACTGCCTGAACAACGCCAACATCACCACCGTCGGACAGCTCGCTCTCAAGAGCGAGGCCGAGATGCTCAAGTACCGCAACTTCGGCAAGAAGTCCCTGAATGAGATCAAGGACAAGCTGACCTCCTTGGGGCTTTCCTTGGGCATGAAGTTCGACAGCGCTCTGCTTGCCAGCCTGCCTCCGCCTCCGGTGGAAGCCGCTGGCGCGAACGGCCAGTCATGAGACATCTCCGCCGCACCGTCAAACTCGGCCGGACGTCCCAGCATCGCGACAGCATGCTGGCCAATCTGGTCGGGTCCCTGATCCGGCACGAGCGGGTTCGGACGACCGTGGCCCGCGCCAAGGCAGCCCGTCCTGTGGCGGAGAAGTTGGTGACCCTAGGAAAAAAAGGGTCCCTACATCACCGCCGTCAGGCCATCGCCGCTTTGCATGAGAACGATCTCGTGCACAAGCTCTTCGCGGAAATCGCCCCCCGGTTCAAGAATCGGGCGGGGGGGTACACGCGGATTCTCAAGCTTGGCCCCCGCATCGGGGATGGCGCTCCCACGGCTCTCTTGGAGTGGGTGGAACGTCCCGCACCGGAACCCGAGGCTCCCAAGGAGGTGAAAGGGAAAGCCAAGGCCGTCAAAGAGGATAAGGGAAAGGCGACTAAAAAGAAATAAACCACCCTTTCGCTGGGCAGACGCCGGGGGGTGACCACCCGGCGTTTTGCATTTAGGTGGAAAATCCAGCCATGAGCCGGAAAAGAATCCAAGCCAAGGCGGCCGCGGCCACCGCCGCCAGGAGAACTTTTCGACGGGCCAGCCGCCCTTCTACCTTGAGCACGGGTTCGCGTCGGTGGGTAGAATAAGCGGGCGAGGAAACTCCGCGGGTGCCTTCGTTGGCTTGGGCTGATTCTTCCACCAGGCGTCTTGCGGTTTGGCCTAAACGGCTGGATTCACGGTTCAGCCTCCGCAATTCCTCGCGGATGGGATCCCGTCGAAAACCAAGCAATGCCATTGGGCTATTTCAAAGAGGAAGCGGGCTGCTGACAAGGCTCAGCCGGGCATCCGCAAACAAGGAGATGCGAACAAGTCGCAGTCGGAGGATAGTTATTTCAGCAGGCGGAAAAGGATGAGGCCGAAAAGGATGGCGCCGATCAGGGGGAGGTTGAAGGCGAGTCCGCGCAGGAAGTTGTCCGTGAAGGAATCACTTGAGTTTCCAGAGACGGAACCAGGGGCCTGGTTTTCGTCTCCGCCTTCCACCGGTTCAAGATCGCGACCCCGAAGGGCATCCAGCTTGGCGCGGGATTGGGTGTAGACGGCTTGGGCTTGGTCGACCTTGGCAAGCGAACGGGAAAGCTCTTCCTCAATGGACGAGGGGCTCCATTCCGAGGGTTCAATGGCATTGATCTCCGCCAGTTGTTCACTGAAGGTTTGGCGGGTCTCATGCATCTGCTCCACCTCCTTGCGGCTCTGGCCTTCGGCGCGCTCAAGAATCACGATGGCACGGAGGAGTCGCTCCCGGATCTCCCGCTGGCCATGAATGAGCTCGTTCCGGCGGGTGTTGAGAGCCTCGAGTTGACGCTTTCGCTCCTCCAGTTCCTGCTGCTGGCGCTGTAAAACCAAAAGCTCCTGCTGGCGTTGCTGAAGCTCCTGGCCGATATCCTCCATCGAACCCCCCGAGCCCATGGGAAGGCCTGGTTGACCGTCAGAGGAGGAAGTGCGGGTTCGACTCACGGAATGACAATCACGTTACCAATCTTCAGGTTGCGGTCATCGAGGCCGGGATTGGCGGCTTTGATTTTTTTGATTTCATCGTTCAGATCAAGGGAGGCGGGATAGTATTGCTTGGCCAGCTTCCAAAGAGTATCGCCCTTGGAAATGGTGTGCTGTTTG
>RFWS01000040.1 GCA_009921985.1 bacterium
CCCGGTTGATCTCAAAAGAATCCTCAAGGCTCGCTCCCGCACCGGTGCCCCACCCACCGCTCCCGCGGAGGGTCTCTACCTGCTGAACGTCAGATACTGATCAAAGCGCCTCACCAGGCGCAAAACCGAAAACAGTCGGCTCCATTCCGAAGCCCATATGACTTGTCGTCTCCGGCCAGCAAACTCAGGTCCCAGCGAAATACGGGCCCGATATTATTTGTCATGGACCCAAGCCCAAACTGCAATCACGGATGCCAGGACGAGAATCAGAACAAAAATAACCCGCACCTCAAGCAATCTTCCGGCGGGAATTCCAGCTCCCGCATGACGGTTCTTACGTGAACCCAGTAAGATCTTGAGAAAATGCACAGGGCAGAATGACAGCCTAAGCCTGCTTTCGTAAGCAACGATTTGTTAATTTTCCACGTCACTTTTCCCCGCATACCTCGATGTTCGAAAAAGACTTAGAACCGCAAAGAGGCGATCAAACAATTTTGTGGTCCCTGTTTTGCTTCCATTCCCTTTCCTAGTAATTTTTGGGACTAAAATTGACCCATGCTAATGACCAACAAGAGTTTATAAACTTTATATCCAGTTTTCCGATGATGATAAGGGTTGAAAAGGGTTGTTAAATAGATGTTTACAATTTGTTGTGGATGCATGGAGCGGGAGATACCAAGGGTTGAGTTGAGAGACAAAATTAGGTTATGGGCAGGATTTGCAACAGCTTACCCAGGCAGTTTTGCAGGATATTGTTGCTGGGTTCAGTGGCTTTTTTTTGGGAAACTGAATTGCTGGCTCAACAGTTCGGCGGGATCAGGGGTCAAGTGGTCGATTCGGACTTCGGTCAACCGATTGCCAAGGCATCGGTCACCGTTATGGATACCCCTTTCGGTGCCATCACAGATGAGCAGGGCAATTTCACCATCTCAGGTGTTCCTCCCGGTGTTTACGGCATTCAAACCAGAGCCTCCGGCTACATTCCCAGAACCATGCCGGAAGTGGCGGTGGCCGCTGGGTCTTTTAACGATATCCGGTTTGAGGCAGTCGCGGAAATCGAGGAGCTCGAGGAGTTGGTGGTACCAGGGGAGATCGAGAAGGCGTCCGAGACCGGCCTTTTGGCGGAGCGTCAGCAAGCGACTGCGGTGATGGACATGATCGGCCAAGATTTCATCTCCCGCCTCGGCGCCGCCAACGCGGGGGATGCCATGAAACGAATGGTGGGCACCTCCGTGGTCGATGGCAAATACGTGGCCGTCCGCGGCATGCCCGACCGCTACGTGAACACGCTGCTGAACGGCGGGCGACTGCCCTCGACCGACCCCGATAAACGGGCCATCAACGTCGATCTTTTCCCTGGGAGCATCCTCGAGAGCATCAATACGTACAAAACTTTCACCCCCGACCAACCGGGCGACTTCACCGGCGGCAGCGTAGACATTCGCACCAGGACTTTCCCCGACAAGCCCTCCTTTGGCACCGGCGTGACGATGGAATACAACTCACAGGCCACCTTCAATCCAAATTTCCTTACCTACAACGGGGGCGGCACCGGCCCCTTTGGCGGCAAAGCCAACGGCAGAATGATCCCCGACAGCGTCAACCAGGTCACCACGCAATACAACGTCTTGCCCAAGACTTTGACGGGTGGAAACGCGGCCAACCTGGAGAAAGCGGATGCCCTAAACTCAGCCATGCGACAGATGAATCCCATCATCGGGCTGACGAATAAAACCCCTCCCCCCAATATGTCCTTTAATTTGCAAGGCGGGGATTCGATCGAACTGGGGCCTGCCGGAGAAAAAGTGGGGGTGATCGGCGCGTTTAGCTATCGAAACAAATACTCCTACATTGGCAACGGAATTCGCGGAAACCTTTATTTGGAACAGGATGGAACACCAAAATTTTTCGATGACCAACAGTTGCTGGGGAAACAAGAGGTGCTTTGGGGAGCCCTAACCGGCCTCTCCGGCCAATGGGATGAAAACAACAAAGCCTCCATCAACGTCATGTACAACCTGGGAGCCGATGATATTGCCAGCCAAAGAAGCGATGACCAGGGAGCCTCCACCCAATACCAACAGATCATCGATTATGGGGAAAGGTCCCTAGGGTATCTCCAGTTAGTTGGCGAGAATCGAATCGAAGAGGCGCGGAATCTGAAAATCAACTGGAACGGGGGTCTGGGCCAGGCAACTCTGTCAGAACCGGATCAACGCCAGTTCACCTACCTTCTTACCGACACCGGCGAGTATCGCGATACTTACGAGAATACACCCAGCATCAGTGAGGCCACCAACGATACGTTACAGCGGTTTCAAAGGGAACTGACTGAGAACAGTTATTACGGAATTGTCGATTTCACCATTCCGATGCTGGAGGAAAAAGAACGTACCGACGCCTTCAAGACTGGTTTCTACACGGACTACAGTCAGCGGAATTATAACCAGCAGTCCTACGTGTATCCTTATGGCATGTATGCTTTTGGCACCCCCAATAGCTACGCCCGTTACACCCCGACGGATGGCTCCACTTGGGCGGATGTTTTTTTGAATCCGGATCGCAGTGGCTTGGTGGATCCGACGGCAGGTATTGGAGATCCCATGATGAGCTACACCATCTACAATCTGGGCGGAAATACCAACACCTCGACCGGAACCTTTTACAAGGCCTCCCAAGCCGTCACCGCTTCCTACTTGATGGCAGATTTCAACCTCTTTCCCCAATTACACCTGACAGGGGGCACCCGTTTTGAAAACACAAATTTGAAAATCAAGGGCGCCAACAACCTCCCCAAGGCCTTATTTCCAGATCCAAACTTCAATGGGGGCAAAGGTAGCGGGTTGGCCAAGATTCAACAGCTCGACCTGCTGCCAGGCGTGGGCGCCACTTTCAACCTCATGGATAACGTCAACCTCCGCTTTGCTTGGTCTCAAACCCTCGCGCGTCCCTCCTTTAAGGAGATGGGTCCGGTCCTGACCAAGGATTTTACGGCGGATGAATATTTCGTGGGCAACCCGGCCCTGCAACTTTCCAAAGCCAACAACTACGACTTCCGCGCCGAATGGTTCCCTTACAAGGATCTGCAGAAACCAATGGAACAGCAGGCCAAATACAGCACGCAACTGCTGATCGACTATCTCCAGTACGACAACGCCCCGAATGGAATTGTGTACGGATTGGAAATTGAAGCGCGCAAGCGTCTCGATCAAGTGACATCTGTGTTGAAGGATTTTTCTATCTTCTTTAACTACTCCCAAATCCAAAGCTCCGTTCCTTTACCATCGGAAACCGCCCGGATTTTACAGAAAAACGGCCAATCCACTGCGAATCGACCCTTGCAGGGTCAGCCCGAATACATCATCAACGCCGGACTAAATTACGACAATGAGGATTACAGATTTTACGCCGGGCTTTACTTCAACGTCACCGGTCAGTTCCTCTACGCGGTGGGCACTCCCTCCGACATTGGGTTAGTCACGGAGCGGTTTGAACCCGACATCTATGAGCAACCCGCACCCTCCCTTGATTTCAACATAACCCAGGGCCTGACGGACAACTGGAAACTTACTTTGCGGGGAAAAAATCTTCTAAACCCATTTTTTACGCGGACCCAGTCCTATAATGGGGTCGATTACACTTACAGCACTTATACCAAAGGATGGGATATTAGCCTGAATGCGGCGTATAGTTTTTAGTGGGGGGGGCGCCTCGATGCAGCGTTCGTTGGTCGTCCTCGCCAGATGAATTGGGCTCGAATCGTTTTCTCAACAAGGCAAAGAGCTCGTTGTGATATCTCAGCTGGGTCTCCAAAATAAGGCCGATCATCAGACTTAACGTGGAGAGAATCGCCAACCCGGTCGCCAGAATCGCCAAGGGCACCCGGTAGACCCACCGGTACTGCAGGTAGTCCCAGATGGGCGCGGCTCCCGCCAAGAGACTCAGTCCACCCAGCCCCGCTGCGCAGGCCCCGAAAAAAAACATCGGGCGGTAAAGCCGACAGATGGCCATAAAAGTGCGCACGACCAACAGACCGTCCCGGGAAGTGCTCAGTTTCGAAAAGCTGCCGGGCGGACGGGCACCATAAGGGGTCTCCACCTCCAAAATCTTGAAATCCTTGGAGATCGCCTGAAGCGTCAGCTCGGTTTCAATTTCAAACCCCCGGGAACCCAGCGGAATCGTTTTGGCAAAGCTGCGCCGGAGAACGCGATACCCGCTGAAGACATCCTGCAGAGAGACCCCAAAGGCTGACCGAATCAACCCACACACCATCTGGTTTCCCCTGCGATGCATGGGCCGGTAGGCCCGGTGGCTTTCTGCCGACGATGCTCGACGCCTCCCCACCACCATGTCAGCCCCTTGCCGGATCGCCGCCTCTAGCAACCGCGGCGCGGTGGACGGGTCGTAGGTGCCATCTCCATCCACCAGAATGAGCCAATCGGCGTCGATTTTTCTGAAAATATCCCTGACCACGTTACCCTTGCCACGCTCAGGAGAGGAAATCACGGTGGCTCCGGCCGCCCGGGCCACCTGTGCGGTCTGATCCGTGGAGGCATTGTCGAATACATAGATCCCCGCCCCAGGCAGGGCTCGGCCAAAGCCCCGAACCACCTGAGATACCGTTGCCTCTTCGTTCAGACAGGGAATACAGACAGCAATCTGAATATGCAGGCCACTGGCTTCCGGCCACCCTCCCCTCAGGGATCCTCGCTTCACCGAACGGCCCACCTGAGGTTTGGTCTTCACAGGATTTAATGATAGGGCAGATCCTCGCGCACCCGCGACTCTCCACTTCCCAGATCTCTTGCTGGCACAACCCGGAGTCATCGCCGCCTCTGCCCCTGATACTCCTCGGCCTGGGCGCGGATCCGGGGATCCCCGACCCGACGTTCCAGCACGGCCCAACACTCGTCCGCCAAGGCATAGTCCCCCTCCTGCTCAAGCCAAAGGGCGAGGTTCATCCAGATCGTCGGATAAAACCATCGACTCGCCTCCAGCCCGCTCAGAGCAAATCCCTTGAGTTCTTGCCCTTGCCGCAGGGCGGAAGACCGTGCCACCAACCGGTTCAGATCCGTGGGATAGGTCCGCACCCCGGCCAGAAAAATCCGCCCCCATGGGAATGGTTTTTCCGCCTGCGCCCGCAACGCCTCTCTTGCCGCAGGACCCGACTCCACCCAACGCCTCGCTTCCGGCTCTTCGGGCACCACCGCAGCCAACCGGGTGGCCACATCCTCCCTCAAAAAAAGCACCCCTTTGGGGTCCATCCAGACCGGCCGCCAATCGGGCCCCTGCCAGCGTACCCCCACCACACTTTTCCATCCATCGGGGCCTGACCGCGCCGAGAGAACCCAGCCCCACATGGGCTGATCCTTCACGCTGCAGAACACAGCACCGGCTCGGGTCCGATTCAAAAGCTCAAGGAACGCCGCCGGATCCCCCTCCGCGTGCCGCACCGTCTCATACAGTTTTCGAGAATAAATATCGTTTCGGCTGTCGATGAATACCCGGCGACCCGAACTCCATGCCAGCCACCCACCCTGATTGTGCCCGTTGAGGATGACGACTTTTTCCGGCAACTTTGCCAACAGGTCCCCTGCTCCCGTCGGGTGAACCCCGGAGTCCAGCCCTGATCCAAAGCGGGGTGACTGGAAAAAAGAGTCCCACCACCCTGTGACCACCGCCAGGATGACCAGAGCCGCCGCTCCCGCCACCGCCCAAGGAGTCCAAAGCGGCGGATGGGCGGGCCGAAAGCCCGGCGAACGCTCCCAACCCATCAGGGCATACGGCCCGAAGGCTATAAAAAAATAGCCGAAATTCTTAGTGGCGGACAGAGGCAGGAGAGCGAAACACAGGCCCACCGCCCAGGCCGGGGCGGTAATTCTTTGCCGCGCTCGCCAAGCTCCCGCCACCAAAAGGAGATAGAGAAAAGCCATGGCAAATTTTTTGACATGGATCAACGGAAACCCAGCCAGCGGACTCTCCCAGAAGTTCCCACCAAAGAGTGGCTGCAGCTCTTGGACCGTCTGCTTGACTAGACTCTCCGAAAACAGCAGCTCCGCCTGGCGCAGAGGGAAGAGAACCCCCTCCAGCCCGTAAGGGTTCAGCAGACAGACCGGCAGAGAGGCCACGGCTCCCCACAAGAGAAGCCGGTTTCTCTTCATCGCCTCCCTTGCCCCGTGGCGCCAGGCATCGGCCGCCCATGCGGTTCCAGCATAAAGAACCGTGGCCACAAGCCCCAAGCTGAACAAGGCATGACAGTTGACCCAGCCCGCCAGGCAAACGGGCAGTCCCCATGCGCCCCGGCGCTCACCCCTCTTGGCCGATTCCAGACAGAGCAACACCAAACCCAGCCAGATCCACGACAGGCTGTGCGGCCTGATCCCCGTAGGCGTGCTGATGAAATAGAGGAGCAGGACGGACGCCACGAGAGCGCCGGGCGTCGACCCGTCCCTTAACTTCCGCCAGCGCCAAAGGAAAATACCCGCAGCCATTCCCTGCAGAGCCAGATTGGCCAAGGTCGCGCCTTCCAAACCCAATCGCGTATAGGCGGCGTGTAGCCCGAGTTGCCACATCCATTGCAGGTTCACGTATCGGGCCCCGGGTTCGGAGTAGAGAAAAGGCTCGGCCCGCGGCACGTCCCCGTGCTCCCAGAAATAGCGGGCGGCGTTGAGCTGGAATCCCAGATCCTCGTTGAAGGTCCAGGTCCAACCCAACACCCCGCCGGCCAAAAAGACCAAGGCCCACATGAGGCGTCCCTTGGAAAGAAAAAGTGATCCAGCCCTCGGTTTCACAATGGCGGTCAGCATATACCTTGCGACCGCTGAATCAGAAATGAACTTTGGCGTACCCTTCCGGTAACTTCTTCTCAATTTGGGACAGCAACGCCTCCGTCTGCTTCGCAGGCCAGGCGTTGGCCCGGGCGTAGCTCATCCAGATCCGCGTCAGACCGATCGATTGGCCCTCCGGATTCTGGTTTTTGGCGCACAGCTCCGTCGCCGCCTTCCACGCCTCCCCTGCCTGGTCCGCGGCCCCCAGGGCATGGAGAGCTTCCGCCAGCGGAGGTAGCTGGAGCATCTGCTCATACGGATCAAGCTGCGAGCGCAGAAGCTTCACCCGCTCCGAGACGCGGGCCAGGAAAAAGTTCCGGTCCTCCCCTGCGATGCCCTCGGCCGCCAGCCGCACGGCCAGATCGCGGGTCACCGGATAAAGCCCGGTCATCTGGGGGGCCCAGCCCTGCATCATCCCGAAGGCACTTTTGGAAAGTACAAGCGACTCCGACTTTTTTCCCTCCAGCCCCGCCAAGGCGGCCAGCTCCGCCTGAATCGCCACCGGCCGAGTATTGGGCGTGGTGGCCCGAACGCCGGTTCGGGCAAACTCAATCCAGTGGCCGGGGTACGGCTCTCCCCGCCGCACCCGGGCCTCCGCCTCTTTGATGAACAGCAGTGCGGTGAAGGCATCAGCGACCCGCCCTTGGTTCCAGGCGATCTGCTCAGCCCGGTTCGCACCGTTTTTCAGGTCCGCCCACTGCCGTTCCGGCCAGATCCGGTCCAACAGCCGATTCCACCGGTTTGGCTTCCAATCCTGGAGGAACGCCTTCTGCTGGGTGTCAAAGGTGGCCGGGGAAAGCGGCAACTTCCGCTCGGCGAGCGCCACCAGATCCGGCTCCTCCAGCACGGTGGCGATCTTGATGGCCTGAAGTTGCACCTCCTCACCCCCCACCGCGGCGGTGAAGGGCAAAAGGTCGATCGCCAGTTCCAATAATTGCCGTACGGCTCGGTTCTGTCCGTGGCCGAGCAAGGTCAGGGCCGATTCCACACACCCGTAAGGAATCACATAGTGCGGGGCTGAAGCCCGGAGGACCTTGACCGCGGCATCCTCGTCCCCCAAGTAGGCCAGGTTTTCCGAAACCCAGATGCGGGTCAGGGCAGTGCGGTAGTCATCCCCCTTGATGGTTTCCAGGCAACGCAAGGAGTTGGCCAAGGCCTCTTTCTGGTAGGCGATCGGCAGATCCACGTCTGCCGGCAGTTCCGCTGCATGCCCCGCATGAGCGAGCCATAAAGAAAATGTGAAGGGGCGGGCCGGAATTTCCAGCCCGCCCCTTCGCAATCGGATCGGGTTAGCCAGCGATCAGAGGGCAATCACGCGGTAGAACAGCGGGGTGCTTCCTACCGTGACACTGGTGTCAGTGACGTCCACATTGCCTGCAGCACCACCCGGAACGGTGACGACCTGAGTATAGGTCTTGTTGTCCGTGGAGCGCTCGACCACATAGCTGATGTTGGCTTCAGCCCCAAAGGTCACCTTGGGATTTGAGCCGCTGACGGAAAGGGATACTTCCGGCACATATTGAGTTCCAGCCCAGACTCCCAGCTTGTCGGACAGGGTCCAACCCCTCATCCAGGCGTTGTCCAGCACCGCCCCGGCAAAGGTGGCGTTGGTGTTCAAACCACGCACATTGGGGATAGCACTGTTCGTCAGCGACCGGGCGGAACTGCTAGTAGGCCTGAGGTTCAGACCGCTGGTACGCGTGTAAGGATTGACCGTGAGCCCCGGATCCGTGTTGAAGGTGTTGTAGTTGGACACGTTGGTCAGCTGAGCGACCACCGTGGCCGTGTTGGCACGGTTGATATCGCCTTGAGCAGCAGCCCCACGACCGGTCCGCCGGTTTTCCGAGGGGAACAAGTTATTGTTTGACGCCACATAGTAGTTAGCGTCACTACCGTACGCCGAATCAAACGCAGCCTTGCTGGCGTACTTCCCTGCATTTCCAATAGCAACCGAGTTGGAAGCCAACCCGTTGCGGAAAAAGATGCAGCTGTGGAATCTGCCGTCCGGCGCATCCGAAGCCCCAGTGTTGACGGAGACAAGATCCATCCCGCGCCCAGCACCGTCAAAGCCGCCGGATGTCCGCGTGCCGTTGTACCGACCGAGTGAGGAATTGGCCTGTGCGGTGCTTGCATCCCCTGTGGCGGTACGATCCGTGATCAGCACCGCGCCATTGGGGTTATCCATAATAATGGAGTTATGCCAACGGGCGCCGCCATTATCGCGAAAGTTTGGACCGGCAAGCATCTCAGTATTGTTGTAGGAACCTGCACTGGCGTATCCGCGGCCGATCAGGGTGGCGTTGGACAGGATATAAGTGGAGAGCGGGAAAGCGGTGTTGCCGCTCTCCGGTCCGTCGTTCTCCGTCAGGCTATCGCCGTAGTTGGCGGTAGAACGGCCGCTTACGTTGCTGCCGGTGGAGTCAAAGTTCCCGTTGTTTTGGACCTGAACCAGGTACTGCACCGTCCCGAGGTAGCCTTGGTCGGTATCAAAACCGTCGTCCCCGCCGAACAGGGCCAAGGCGTAGCGGAGGCTAACATCACCCCCCCAGAATTCAAAGTCGTCGTCTGCATTGTTCCATGACTCGAGGAACTCGAGGACCGTGCCGCGACCGACTCCGTACAAGGAGTACGCATTGAGCTCGCTATCCAAAGCGATCACATATCCACCGTAACGGTTGGAGAT
>RFWS01000005.1 GCA_009921985.1 bacterium
TTTGGATTCGTGGTGAGCTCCATGGCCAATCCCAGGCGCCTAAGTTGCCCCCCGGAAAGAACGCCCGCGCGCCGGTTGTGCAATTCAGTCAGGCCGGTTTCCAGTTCCACTTTTTCCACCACCGACTGAATCTCCCTTGCCTCACCAGTTCTCCGAAGTTGGGCGGCATAGCCGATATTTTCACCAACCGTCAGGCGGGGTTGGGTGCAGGTGAATTGAGGAACGTAACCAAGCTCATGTGGATCCAAGTCCCGTTCGTCCAGGTTCCGGCCGCGCCAACGGATGACTCCCGAGGTGTGGGGTAAAATACCGGCAATCGTCTTTAACAAGGTGCTCTTGCCACAACCCGAAGGACCCACGATGGCGCCAAAGTGATTTCCGGGAAGTTGCAGATTGATGCCCGACAGCAAAGGGGAAGCAACCGTGGGGACGGTAAGCTCGATAGATTCAAGCGATAACACCCCCTAAGAAAATCGCCGTTCGCGATTAAAGGCAACGCGGAAAAATTTCCAACCACGCCGCACCTAAGGTAGGTTGGTCGTATGACGGAGCGCGCTCGTGAAAGAAAGGGGAGGTTGTTCAAGCTCCTTGGCTCCATCCTCGCCGGCGTGCTTCTTGCGGGCGGCCTTGGCGCGGTATGCGTCCCGAAATTAGTTCTTCATTGGCTGGGTGGGGATCAACTGCGGCAACTGGCCTCAAGGCAGCTTTCCTTGATTTTTAAGACCGAGGGGGAATTGCAACCCTTGACTTGGTCGTATTTTTCCGTCTCCTCGGACGGCTTCACCAGTCGACCCGAGGCCCCGGGGCCTTGGTTTTGGGATATTCAATCCATTCGGGCAGAGATTTCACCCCGCCTCCTTTTGGATCGCATTCTTCGTTTTTCCAGAATTTCCGTTGGGCGGATCCAGCTTCGGACTGTTTCCAGCCCGAACGCCGGGATCCTGAGCGCGCCCACGGAAAAACCCGATGCCCCTTCGGGGGGTTCCAGCGATCTCTTCCGAGAGATTCAAATTAAAAAAATAGAAATCAAATCCTTGAATGTGCAGCCCAGCAAAGGCACCGGTGATTGGGGGATATCGGATATGTTTTTGGAACTTAGGCCCGGCCGTTCTGAGACGGATTTCGTGGTAAGAGGGGGAGGGCTTTCTCATCCTTATCCTTGGTTGGGGCACCTTGAAATTCAAAATGCACGGGGAACCTACGCGCCGCCGAAAATCGCCATCACTGCACTTGAGGCCATCTCTTCGCTGGGGGGGGCTATATCGATTCAGGGGGATTTTGTGCCGGGAGTCGCTTCAGAGACCCGTGGCAAGGGGCAATGGTCTGGATGGACCATTCCTGCGGAACTTTCCTCTTTGGGGGTGGCTAAAATCCAGGGAAAGATCCAGGGAAACTTTGATTTAGAGCAGGTTTCTTCTTCGGGAATCAGCGGTCGAGGCCAGGTCGAGTTGGTGGATGCCATCTTTCGGGTGGATCCAACCGTGCGAACTTCACTGCAGAAAATGCAATCTGCCAACGATCTTCTTCGCTGGGTAACGACCCGGTCGATCGGCTTGAAGACGAGCACTTTCGACATTCTTTCCGGGCTGGCGGACGATCCCCGTTGGGAAAAGGCTCGGCTTTCTTCCGCCCGGGCCAATTTTCGTGTTTCTCCCGCGGGGTGGACTTTCGAAAATCTTCACCTTGAATCCAAAGGATTCTTACTGGTGTCCGGGCAAATTCAGGCGCGCAGCGCCGCCCTGAGCGGCCGGATTCTGATTGGAATAGATCCCGTGCTGGGCCGAAAACTCAATGAATTTACCTACGGACAATGTTTTCGCCGGATGGAATTCGGTTATCTCATTGAACCCGTCGAGCTCTCGGGAACCCTGCAGCAACCAATAAATGATCTCGCACCAAAGATTGAAGCTGCTGCCCAGAGAAGGGTTGCAGAGCAAACCGCCCGAACAGTTGGCGCGGTTCTTCAAAAAATTTCAGGGGATCAGCCTGGCAACACCCCGGCGGGAACGGCCGGACAAATCTTGAACTCACTGTTTGGCCCGTCCCAAGGACGGTAAATCCAGGCGGTCCTCAGCCGTAGCTTTTAAAGAACTTTTTTTTATCCTCGCCGGGTTCCGCCTTGGGGGTGGGGGACAACGGGGAGCCAGGGGCTTGGCTTTCCCGGGCCACGGAAGGCTCCGGCTCCAAGTCCTCCTCAAGCTCGGGCATTTCCATCTGGGGGCCACGGTCGGGCATCATGGAAGGAGGCGTACCTCCGCTGGCCTCCACGAAGGCCATCTGCACCTGCTGAAGAGCTTCCTTGAGGATTTTTTCCTCCTGCGCATTGAGATTGCCTTGGGTCTTGAGGGCGATCAGGTCGAGGTGATCGATCATCATCTTGGCCGCCTGAAGGTTCGGGGGGAGGCGCTCGCCCTCAGGGGTCGGAATCCGGCCCAGGACGTAAAGGATGTTCTGGGCCTGCACCATGATGAACTGGACGAACTTTCTCGTCGTCTCAGCACTGGTTGCCGGGTTGGTTTTTTGAAACTCGGCCATAAATGAGGATTTCCGGTTACTCGGCCTCGGTCGATGCCGCCGGCTGTTGAGACCGCTTCCCGCGAGGTTTGGTCCGGGCAGGGGAGTTGGTCCGGAGTTTGGATTTCCTTGGGGCCTTAACCGCTTGCGGCTGAAAGGGGGCGTCAAAAGCCTCCGCAAATGACCATAGCTCCACAAAGTCCTCAATCACGTCGTTATCGTTTTTGCCAAGTACCCCCATCTGGACCAGTTGGAAGACAACCTCGCCGACCTCGGAACACTTTTTGACCCCCCAATCCTCCAACACCGTCTTGGCAAGGGGACCATACTCCTCCAAAGCGAGATCCCGGAAGCCTTCCAGCAGTTCCTTCCCGCTCACATGGGCCGGCCGATCAGCGTCGTCCCGTTTTAACTTCCGTAAGGAGTGATCCAGGGCGCGCCGGATAAAATGATAGGCCGCTGGGGCGTACTTCGGATTTTCCTCCCGAAGTTTGGCGATGGCCTGATCCATCGTGAGATGTCCCATACCCAGACATTATGACCGATGATTGGCAAAATGTCCATGGATCAGCCACGGCTCGTAAAAATATTCCAGAGGGAAATCACAATTATCACCAAGCCTGCCCCTAGGAGAATTTTTCTTTCCCGGCGGCGCAAAAACACCGGCTTCATCCCAGGATCAGGTTCACGATTCGACCTGGCACCACGATCATCTTCTGAACCGGCTTACCCCCGCACCACCCCGCAAAATCCGCGTGTGACCTTACCAGGGCCTCGATCCCTTCGCGGGGCGCCTTGCTCGGCACCGTGATCCGACCCCGTAACTTGCTGTTCACCTGCACGGCCAGCTCCACCGACGCCTCCTCCAGATCCTCCTTCCGGAAGGTCGGCCACGACGCCACGCTCACCAAGCCTTTTCCGTTAAGTCGAGCATGGACCTCCTCCGCTAGATGCGGTGCGAACGGAGCGAGCAACTGTGCCAACTGGAGCACTGCCGCCTTCGGCCGTTTCTCTAGGCCGGTGAGATGGTTCACCAGCACCATCAGGGCCGAGATCGCGGTGTTGAACTGCAGCTTCTCAAGATCTTCCGTCACCTTGGCCGTGGCCTTGGCCAAGGCGCGAACCGTCTCCGTCGTAGGCGGGACATCCGTCAGCGCAGGGGAGGGGATCCACTCTCCAGAGTCTGCCTCCTCGCAAACCAACCGCCACACTCGGGCCAGGAATCTCACGGATCCCTCCATTCCCTTTGAGCTCCACGGTTTCATTTGCTCCAGCGGACCGAGGAACATTTCGAACACTCGGAGAGCGTCCGCGCCGTGCTCCCGGATCACCTCATCGGGATTCACCACGTTGCCGATCGACTTCGACATCTTGCGGTTATCCTCTCCCAGAATAATCCCCTGGTTCACCAGACGCCGGAATGGTTCCGGGTGCGACACGAGCTTCAAATCAAACAGCACCTTGTGCCAGAACCTCGCGTAGAGCAGGTGCAGAACCGCGTGTTCCGCTCCGCCCACATACAAATCCACTCCTCCGCCCGACATCCAATACTTCTCCGCCTCCGGGCTCCAGGGCTTTTTGTCGTTCCTCGGGTCGCAAAAGCGGAGGTAATACCAGCAAGATCCTGCCCACTGCGGCATCGTGTTCAACTCCCGGGTCCTTCCATCCGGCAACTTTCGCCACGCCTCCGCCTTGCCCAAAGGCGGCTCACCGGATGCTGTCGGCTGAAAATCCGCTAGTTCGGGCAGGGTGAGGGGAAGGTCCTTATCGGCAAGGGGCTCGTGGCGGTCCCCCTTCCACACGATCGGGAACGGCTCGCCCCAGTACCTTTGCCGGGAAAAGAGCCAATCCCGAAGTTTGTACCGAACCTGCCGTTTGCCGTGCCCGTTCTTTTCCAGCCAATCGATCACCGCCGTCTTGGCCTTGGGCGTCCTCAGGCCGTCCAGGAACCCAGAATCGAAATTTACCCCGTCCTCCGTGAAGCAGTCTGGTGCTGGGCCTGCTTCCGGTCGGATGACCGTCCGCACCGGGAGTTTGTACTCCTTGGCAAATTCAAAATCTCGCTCGTCGTGGGCCGGTACCGCCATCACCGCCCCGGTCCCGTAGGAGGCCAACACGTAGTCCGCCACCCAGATGGGAATTTTTCCTCCATTGATCGGATTCACCACCGTGGCGCCAATCGCCACACCTGTCTTCTTTTTGGCTAGTTCCGTCCGCTCTAGGTCGCTTTTGGCCGCACTCTCCCGGACATACTTTTCCACTGCTGCCTTTTGGGCGGGGGAGGTAAGGGAGGCGACCAATGGATGTTCCGGTGCCAACACCAGGTACGTTGCCCCAAAGAGCGTGTCCGGCCGGGTTGTGTAGACTGGGATCCTGTCCTTGGATTCCTCCACGGCGAAGACGACCTCTGCGCCCTCGCTCTTACCGATCCAGTTTCTCTGCATTTCCTTGAGCGACTCCGGCCACTCCAGCAGGTTCAGATCCTGCAGCAGTCTTTCCGCGTACGCCGTGATCTTCAACATCCACTGCCGCATCGGGCGCCGCTCCACCGGATGGTTGCCCCGTTCGGAACGGGGTCCTTCGTCCGTTGCCAGCACCTCCTCGTTGGCCAACACGGTTCCCAGGGCAGGGCAGTACCAAACCGGAGCTTCGGCCACGTAGGCCAGGCCTTTTTCGTACAACTTAAGAAAAATCCACTGGGTCCACCGGAAATACTTCGGGTCGGTCGTGTCGATCTCCCGCTCCCAATCATAGCTGAAGCCCATGGCTTGGATTTGTCGGCGAAAATTATCAATGTTCTTGGCCGTGGTCACTCTCGGGTGGGTGCCGGTCTGTACGGCATGCTGTTCAGCCGGCAGTCCGAAAGCGTCCCATCCCATCGGATGCAGTACATTCATCCCGCGCATCCGCCGATACCGGGCGACAATGTCCGTGGCGGTGTAACCCTCCAGGTGCCCCACATGGAGGCCCGCCGCCGACGGGTAGGGGAACATGTCCAGAATGTAGGCCTTGGGTTTTTCCGATCCCGGCTCCCCGGGTTGGGCTGCCCGGAAGCAGCGCGCCTCCGCCCACGCTTTCTGCCAGCGGGGCTCGATCTCGGCGAATGGGTACGGGGCGCGGGTTGGCATGGTTCCGAAAGCGCGATAGTAAACTCGATCCGCCATGCCAAGTCGAACCCCGGCGCAAAAACCCGTTCTCTGGATTGCCACCCGCAACCGCGGCAAAACACGCGAATTCTCGCAACTGCTCCGCGGCGTCTGCCGGGTCCGCGACCTTCACGGTTTGCCATACTTTCCGGAAATCCGGGAAAGCGGAAAGACCTTGGCCGCAAATGCCCGCATCAAGGCCTGTGCCCTGAGCCGGGCGCTTGCGAACCGGCCCATCCTGGCTGACGACAGTGGTTTGGTCGTCCCGTCCTTAGGGGGGCGTCCGGGGGTATATTCGGCCCGTTTTTCCGGGCCCCAAGCCACCGACCACTCCAATCGGATCAAGCTTTTAAGGCTTCTGAGGGCCAAGTCCGGCGTCCTTAGAACGGCCTATTTTGAAGCCTGTCTTGTCATTGCTCAAAATGGGGCTGTTTTAAGTTCGGTCTCGGGCCGGGTTTGGGGCCGGATTACTCACGTCGAATCGGGGAGTAGGGGTTTTGGTTACGATTCCATATTTCAGCCGAAGGGCTTTTCCAGGACCTTTGGGGAGCTTCCAGCTGCCACCAAACACCGGATTAGTCACCGGGCGAGGGCAGTCGCAAAAATTTCGCCCACTATTAGCAGGCTTCTTAAGCCTTCTCGATTGAGAAAAAGTACTTGATACAATATTTATTGTGCGACAAATATGACCCAAATGTCGTTTTAATTTAGTGAATCAGTCCCCAGCGCCGACTGAAGGGCCAGTAGACAAAAGCCCCTTTTCCAACCAGATTCCGGGCAGGCACCGGCCCCCAGCCGCGACTGTCAAAGCTATTGGCGCTGTTGTCCCCCATAGCCCAATAATCCTTCCCAGGAACCTGATAAGAGTCGGTAGGACTCGTAAGGAAGGTGGGTCCCAAAGTATATCCGCCATAGCCGTCTTTTTGAGCTGCGACTCTTTGGCAGCCCCAGTCCTGAGCCGGTTGCCCGTTAATCCATAGCTCCGGAGGTCGGACCTGGAGCCTGTCTTCACCCAGCGCCACGCACCTTTTGATATAATATTGCGATCCCTCGATACCTCTAAGGCGTAATCCGGATTCGATGCCTTCAATGCCATCTGTGGTGAAAACAAAGGTCTCTCCGCGCTGTGGCTTGCGGATCTGGTAGATGACCTTGTTCACAAAGAGATGATCACCGCTGGCGGAGCTGAAGTTGGCGAGGACTTCTCCTGCTTTCACCGCGTCTCCCGCCCGCACCTTCAATCCTCCTTCGCGAGTCTGCTGGAGGCCGGTCCAGACACTTTCCATCCAGCCATCCCCAACGATTTCCGTGGTCGTCCACGGAATCACGCCGAACAAACGACCTTCCCGTACGGAAACGATGGTTCCATCTTTCGGTGCCACCGCCCGATGCCATCCCTTGCCCAGCCAGACCAAATCGAAGATCCGGACGGGCCACGAAGGCGGTAACTGGTTTTCCGGTTGGTTAAGAATTCCCAGCAAGGTCGGCCGCATCGAATGGGTCGGGATTTTGAATGGCTGCAAAAAATAAGCCCTCACCCCAAGCGCCAAGGCGATTGCTACCAGGGCCACCTCCGCATTTTCCCGTCGGCCGTGATGCTTGTCCGTCCTCAGTAAATCCCCGTACTGGGTCTCGAGATGCTGGAGCAACTCCCCTCTCTTTGCCGCGGGCGTGATCCAGCCCATGGCCTGCTTGGCCAGAGCCCTGGCCTCGCGCAACCGGGTCAGGGTTTTTTCTGGTAGGACATCCCGCCCGTACCGGATTCGTTTCCCCAGAAAGTGGATGAGGGCCTTGAGGTGGGTGCGCTCCTCGCGTGCTTTTCCGAAAAAGATCATTCCTAATCCCCAAACGCCTTCAAGACCTGTAGAAAGGCCTCCTGAGGAATATCCACTTTGCCAAATTGCTTCATCCGCTTCTTTCCCTCCTTCTGCTTCTCTAGCAACTTCCGCTTCCGGGTAATGTCGCCACCGTAACACTTCGCCGTCACGTTCTTTCCAAAGCTTTTTACATCCTCCCTCGCCACTACCTTGCCTCCGATCGCCGCCTGAAGGGCCACCTTGAACAACTGCGGCGGAATTACTTCCTTGAGCTTTGCGGTCAGCACGCGTCCACGCGAAGCCGCCTTGTCCCGGTGAACGATGCAGGAAAAAGCATCCATGGGCTCGCCGTTCACGAGGATTTCAAGTTTTACCAAATCGTTGGTCCGATAGGGGCCGTGCTCATAATCCATCGATCCGTACCCCCTTGTGATGGATTTAATCCGGTCACTGAAGTCCACCAGGATCTCATTCAGGGGAATTTCGGTGGTCAACATCACACGCTTCGCGTCGAGCGACTCTGTCTTTTGCACCTCTCCCCTTTTCTCCCTTACCATCGCCACAAGGTCGCCGATGTTTTCGTTCGGGCACAGCAGGTAGACCGTTACCATCGGCTCACGGATTTCCTCGATGACGCTCGGGTCTGGCATCTGCACAGGATTCTCCACCTTCAGCACTTTGCCGTTCGTCAGGTGAACCTCATAAATGACGCTCGGATACGTGGAGATCACCTCCATATCAAACTCCCTCGCCAACCGCTCCTGCACGATTTCCATATGGAGTAGGCCGAGAAACCCGCAACGAAAACCAAACCCAAGAGCCGGAGAGCTTTCCGGGGTGTACACCAATGCCGAGTCATTGATCTGCAACTTGCCCAACGCCAACTTTAGTTTCTCGAAGTCGGCTGAATTGATGGGGTAGATTCCGGAAAACACCATTGGTTGGACCTTGCGGAATCCGGCAAGGGGTTCCTTGGCCGGCTTCAGCGCATTCGTGATTGTGTCACCAATGTCGATCTCCGCTGTGGTCTTGAGATTGGCCACCAAATACCCCGTGTCGCCAGGACCTAGCCTCTTCCCTGGGGTCAACTTGGGTGTGAATGTCCCCACTTCCTTTGTCTCGTATTTTCTTCCGCTCTGCATCAGTTGGATGGGCGTTCCGGCCGTGATCTCCCCGGAAACCACCCGCACATAGGCAATCACGCCCCGGAAAGTGTCAAAAACACTGTCAAACACCAACGCCTTCAGATCCTCCCCTTCCGCTCCTTTAGGCATGGGTAGCCGTTGGACCACTGCCTCCAGCACCTCGGGGATCCCCTGCCCCGTTTTGGCGCTGACCAGAAGGGCCTCCTCGGCCGGAATGGCCAGAATTTCCTCCAGTTGCCGTTTCACTCCCGGGATGTCCGCACTAGGCAGGTCGATCTTGTTGATCACCGGGATCAGCGTCAGTCCCTCTTTGTGGGCCAAATGTACGTTGGCCACGGTTTGGGCCTCCACTCCTTGGGCGGAGTCGACCACGAGGAGAGCCCCTTCACACGCAGCCAAAGACCGTGAAACTTCATAGGAGAAGTCCACATGCCCCGGGGTATCAATCAGATTGAGGCGGTACTTTTGTCCATCTTTTGCGGTGTAGTTCAAGGTGACGGGATGGGCCTTGATGGTGATGCCTCGCTCCCGCTCCAAGTCCATGGAGTCCAGCAACTGGGCCTGCATCTCTCGATCGGAAATTGCCCCCGTCGTTTGCAATAAACGGTCGGAAAGGGTCGTCTTTCCGTGGTCCACGTGGGCAATGATGCAGAAATTCCGGATATGCTTGGGGTCCATGGCGGAAAGATCGGGCCTTAGCCCGAAACGGTGGCGGATTGCGCCGATTTCCGCAGATTGGCCACGGCCTGGGTCAGATCCGGTTGCCGAAATAAGGCCGTTCCCGCCACCAGAATATTGGCTCCGGCGCTCACACAAGGGCGGACCGTATCCTCTCCGATCCCCCCGTCCACTGTGATGTCGACGTCGTAGTTCTGTCGGAGAATCACTTCCCGCGCCTCGCGGATTTTCGGCAACACTTCCGATAGAAAAGCCTGGCCCCCGAAACCGGGATTCACTGTCATCAATAAAAGCTGCTGGATCTTGGGCAACAACGGTACGGCATGTTTGAATAAGGTTGGTGGGTTGATCGCCAATCCGGCGCGGCAACCCATTTCGCGAATTAGGTCCAAGGTCCGGGAGACCGTGTGCCGAGCCTCCAGATGTACGCTCAGACAATCGGCCCCCGCCTCCACAAAGTCCCGGGCATAGCGGTCCGGTTGCTCAATCATTAGGTGCACGTCGAGGGTCACGTCCCCCATAACTTTTCTCAGGGTGCGCACCATGTTTGTCCCAAAAGAGATGTTGGGCACAAAATGGCCGTCCATCACATCGATATGCACCCACTCTGCCCCGCTCTTTTTGATCCGCTCCGCTTCCTCGTCAATGCGACCCAGATCCGCGGCGAGCACGGAAGGGGCGATGATCAACGGCCGGCTGGTCATGATGCTTTTTTCCCTTTTTCAACGATCTCCACCTCATAACCCTCCGGGGCATCTAAAAAGGCAAAGCGGAGGCCTGTCGAGGTGGTGGTGGGTCCATCACTCCATGGATACCCGTGGCCGGCTGCGTGTTCGCCAAATAGGTCCAAGTTCTCGACCTCAAACGCCAAGTGAACAAGGTCAGCCGGACAGTTCACCGGTCCAGCGGCTGGGTAGTGGCAAAGCTCAAGCATTTCCCCGCCCGCGGCGGGTTGCAAAAAAACCAGGGTACTGCCCCGCGGCGAGGTGGTTCTGGAAACCTCCTTCAGGCCAAGGATATCCCGATAAAAGCCAAGGCTCTTTTCAAGATCATGAACCCGAAACCTGGTATGAAGCCACTTTCCAACATTCATGGGGAGGTAATATGTCCATCCTTCGGCCCCTCCGTCGAACTGGAATCTCCTAAACCGTTTCCGCTTTGGGATCCCTTTCAAGGAGCGCCTGCAACGCTTCCTTGGGAGACTTACCCTGAAACAACACCGCATACAACTGGTCCGCCACCGGCGCTTCCACCTTCCGCTTCGCCTCGATTCGGTGCAGGGCCTCGGTGGTCGGCACTCCCTCGCAGACACCCTTCACCGAGGCCAAGGCCTGATCGAGCCTGTCGCCTGCGCCCAACCGCTCCCCTACCCGCCGGTTTCGGCTCTCCCGGCTGTACGAGGTCAACATCAAGTCTCCGACTCCGCTCAAACCGTATAAGGTTTCTTCCTTGGCGCCCAACTGAACCGCCACTCGCACCATTTCGCGCAAAGAGCGCGTCAAAAGTCCGGCCAAACTATTTTCCCCCAACCCCAATCCGGCACACATGCCGGCCGCCAGGGCATAGACATTCTTCAAAGCCCCACCCCACTCCACTCCCGCCAAGTCGGTGGTTCGGTACACCCGGAAAGTGGGTCCATGCAGAATTTTCTGCACCTGCTTCGCCAAGGCCTCATCCGCCGCTGCGGCTACCACCGCAGTCGGGGTTTGGTTGGCTAATTCGGTCGCCAGGCTGGGGCCGGAAACCGCCGCCACCGGCGCCTGGGGCCACAATTCCCTGACGACTTCCGTGATTCTTTTCCCCGTTTCGATCTCCACCCCCTTGCTCAGGCTTACCACCGGGACGGACTGCGGCCCAAGTTCCCGAAGACAGCCCCGCACCAGTTGGGTGGGCGTCGCCAAAAAAATAATCTCAGCCGGCCCCGGCATTTTGACCCGATCCTGCTCAACCCAAGCCACTTCATGCCCGCGCGACCGAATCAACTCCCCGACGGCTCCACCCCAAGCCCCCTTTCCTAGAATCACAATTTTCATAATCTTTTTTTCCTTTTGGTTTTTGTTTTTCTGAATCCGTTTTCCGTGCCGGCCATGAGTCTTTGCAGGTTATCCCGGTGGCGATACCAGACCAACCCGGCCAGCGCGAAGGCCGCCAGGAGCAATGCCTTGCGGCCAGGCTCCAGCCACATCACTAAAAACGGAAAAGCGGTGGCCGCCCAAAGACTGGAGACGGAGACAATCCGTTTCACGGCAAAGGATGCGCCCCAGATCAATGCCGTCGAAAGCAAAACCGCGGGAGATAAACCCAGGAGAACGCCGGCGGATGTGGCCACCCCTTTTCCTCCTTTGAAATTTAACCAAGGGGAAAAGATGTGCCCTGCCACCGCGGTCAATCCGGTGAGGACTGAGCCACCATCGCCCGCCTGTAAAATCTCCCCCGCTACCCAAACTGCCAACCACCCCTTCAAGGCGTCCAAAGCAAACACCAGGTAACCCCACTCCTTGCCCAGAATCCGCCCCACGTTGGTGGCTCCAATGTTGCCGCTCCCCTTCTTCCGGATGTCCACACCTTTGGCTCGAGCCAGCCAGAAGCCAAAAGGCAGTGAACCTAAAAAGAAACCCCATGCCAGCGCCAACACTGTATCGATGATCATCCCTTTCGGGATGGGCGAAGAGGTCAAGAAGGGCAAGGAAATCCCCCGCCTTTTTGATTTTGGAAGTGCCTCCTTTCTGGATAAGATTTCCCCTTATGCCGGAGATTTCCTCAAGCCAGCTGGCAGGGCCCCAGGCGGACTCCTTCCGCAAAGCCAAAGAGGCCGTTTCACGTCAAAATTGGGATTACGCACTGATGTTGCTTCCGCCCATTCTGGAGGCGCAGCCGGGCTTTCTTGAGGGACGAAAGATCCTTAGGGTCGCGCAAGTCGCCAAAACCAAGGGTAACTCTGCCCTGGAAAAAGGCATGGCCGGGGTGAAGATTGCCCCACTACTCCTTGCAGCCAAGACCATGGCGGGCAAATCCCCTGGTTCTGCCTTTGCTAAAATTGAAGAGGCCCTTGGAGTGGACCCCACCAGCGTGCAAGCCAATGGGGCGCTGGCTGAACTAGCCCTGGCCAACGATATGCCAGGCACGGCCATCTTCGCCCATGAGACTGTCCGTATTTCCAAACCACAGGACCTTGGGAATCTGCACGGCCTGGCCCGCGCTTATCTTGCGGCCAAGCAAATGTCCAAGGCACGTGACACTTACCAGATGATTTTAAATATCAACCCCGCGGATGGTGAGGCTCTTAAGGGCATGAAGGACGCCAGCGCGATGGTGGCCTCGCAGGAAGGCTCATGGGAAAAGACAACCGACTTTCGGGATTCCCTGAAAAACAAGGAAGAATCCCTCGCGCTGGAGTCGGCGGGAAAGGTGGTAAAGACCGCCGAAGCGATCGCCGAACAACTGGAAAGGCTTCACGCTCAATTTGAAAAGGAACCCCAGAACGTTAATCTCGCCAGGCAAATTGCCGAGCTTTGTGAAATTCAAGGTTCGATCGATCATGCCCTTCAGTGGTTCCAATTTGCCTACGACCTCACCCAAAAATCCGATCCCGTGCTGGAAAAAAATGTCTTTCGGCTCCGACTTCAGCAACTCGACAAAGAAGTCGAACAAGCGCGCGGCGCTGGCGCCGATCCGGCCGTCCTGGGGGAAATTGAGGCCCGACGCAAATCCATCACCCTGGAGGGCGCCCGCGAACGCGTCGCCCGTTACCCGAACGACCTCAACTATCGGTTCGAACTCGGCGAGGCGCTCGTCGACAACGGTCTTTACAAGGAGGCCGTGCCGGAACTCCAGCAGGCGTTGCGCCAACCTTCCGTCCGCCACAAAGCCCTCATTCTTCTCGGTCAGTCCTATCATCGCCGGAACATGCTGGATTTGGCCGCCAAGCAGTACGCTTCGGCCGCCTCGGAGATTGTGGCAATGGACGCCACCAAGAAGGATGCAATCTACTTGCTGGGTACCGCGCTGGGGGAAATGGGGAAAACGGCGGAGGCGCTGGAAGAGTTCAAAAAAATCTACGAGATTGATAGCCAGTACCGCGACGTGGCCGACCGCGTTGAGGCTGCCTACCAGCAGGCCTCCTGAAAGGCGAAGGCCGGGCGGCATTCCCCGCCCGGCCCCCGTTCCGTGGAACCCATAAGCCGGATTCTGGACCCCGCCGAATTTCTCCGGCGGCTTGGCAGCCATTTCTCTGGCTCGCCGGTAGGCGAACCCCGCTAGACTCCTTGCGGAGGCTGGCGGTGCGGCTCCAACCCGGGGACGTCCCGCTTACGCGGGACGAGCGGATCACTCGTCTCCCCTGCTCGGCCTTGCACCCTCCGGGGTTTGTCCTTCCGCCGGTTGCCCGGCGCAAGGGTGGGCTCTTACCCCACCGTTTCACCCTTACCTTTCGCCGAACAAGTCGGCGTCTGGCGGTCTTTTTTCTGTGACACGGTCCGTCAGTTCCGGGTTTCCCCGGAACCGCCCCCGGTTTCCCGGGGCGGAGCATCCTATGGTGTCCGGACTTTCCTCTCCCGCGGCCGTTTCCAGCCCCGGAAGCGACTGCCCAGGTTCCAATTGCATTCATAGCCCGAAACCTGGCCCCATCAACACGGGTTTTTGAGTTTAACTTCGGGCAATAACAACCCCTCCAACTTAAGCCCGCATGTCGCCTTGTGAATTCTGATTGAAGTAGTTGATATAGAAACTTTCTGGATGGAAGCCCTTTAGCTCCAGACCCCTTCCACGACTCTTCCGAAGAGTCACTCCATCCAAACCAAGGGGTTCCAGGTAAAGAGGAGAATTGTCTCCACGACGAGGGCCATAAGGAAAGTGGGGGCAATTAGCGTGAGGGCCAAGCCGACCCAAAAAGGAATACGTGGATCAGAAATTTGTTTTTTGGTCACTTGACTGGCCACAGTCACGATGACGCCGAGCGTTAAAACAGAGGCAGTCACGACCATTTCCAATCTTGGGATTGCTCTGGGTGGGAAGCAAGACATCGTCATGGGGATGATTCGGTTCTCTTGGGCAGTGCTCTTACTTCCGTTTTCCCTCGCCGCCCAAAAGCTTGAACCCTGCCAACCGGAAACACCCGCCTTAAAAATGGAGGAACCGCTCCAGGCTACGGGATTACAGATTGGTGGCGTGGAGAAGTTCCCTGCCGGGATCTATAAGCCCTTAGGGAGAAATGGTGACGGCATCTTCTACCTTTACGAAAAACCGCTGACGGCCAGGTTGATGGCGGAGAGCATCCAAGTGCCGGGTGGACTTTTTGTCCCCAGCGATCCCGAGGAGGAGACCCGAGGTTGGTATAGCATGCCGGATGGTGCAAAAAGCCCTGTCCTCGCCCCCGAGCAGGGAGTCGATAGCGCTTGGGAGGGGGATCCCACTCTGCCTGCATCCAATCCCTATCAAGCCGCCAATTTATCTCGACTTAGGCGGTTCACCGGGCTCAGCGCAAAACCCAAACTGACGCTCATCCCTCCGGCAAAACCTTAACCCAGATCAGTCGATAGGATTTCCCTTTTTATCAATGGTTCGGCTCTTGCCTTCCAGGCGGACGGTTGCCTTGCCGTTACGAAAATCGGACGCCTCCTCAAAATTCGCCTGAATAACCATCGCGCCATTCCCGTTGATGTATCCGAATTTTCCAATAATGCGGTCCTCAATCTGCACCCGCGCCAACCCGTCGGAAAAAGTTCCTGCCCAGGCGTATTTTCTCTCAAAAGGCTTGGATCCGTCAGGTTTGATGTAGGTCCAGGTTTCTTTTTCGCCGGGAGCCCCGCCTTTCTGCACGGGCGCCAAGCCTTCAGAAAAAAAGCCGACCTGATCGTACTCAGGCTCGACAACCTGTTTCCCTTTTTTATCCACAAATCCCCATTTCGCTCCGTCCTTCACCCCCCCAAAACCTTCTTGAAAAGGACGGGCCCAATCGTACTCGGGCTCAATGGCCCACCGCCCTTGTCGATCAATATAGCCAAATTTTCCGGTTAACCGGTCTCCCTCGCTGGCGGGCGCCAGGCCCTCGATAAAATCCCCCGCCCAGGAGAATCGGGCGGGAATTTTCCAATTTCCATCCGAAGCCAGATATCCCCACAGGGCCCCGTCTCGGACCGCAGCTAGTTCCTCGGAAAAATTTTTCACCTCGGCAAATTTGGGCTCAACCAACCAACCCCCGCTGGGCGAGCGAAAACCCCACTTTCCGTTTTCACCCTTCATGGGAGCCGCGCCGTTCCTGAACAGGTGGGCCTCTGGATTTTCTTCTCCGACGGAAAAATGCGCCCCCGAAAGAAAGAGGCCCGCCACCAACATGACTTGAAGCATTCCTACTCGTTAGAATCCCGCCTGTCGGGGTCAAGGGGAAGCTGGCCGCCTTCTTTATAACTCAAGAAAATCGGCAAAAAAATCTCCCTGGAGCCAAGCTTCAAACTTCTTCTGTCTTTGGGTGATTTTTTTATCTTTAGCAGTTCTTTTTGGTGGTGTGACACCCTATCGACTCCGGCCATGGAATCCCTCTAAGATCTTGTGATGTTTGTTGGCACTTTCCGCGCGCTTAGCTCAGGGGTAGAGCGGCTGCTTTACACGCAGTTGGTCGGAGGTTCAAATCCTTCAGCGCGCACCCTTGCTTTGCTTGGCGCCCTCGCTTCCCTGACATCTCCAATTCATGCCGAACAGCCAGCCCCGGCGAATCCACCTGGCCCTGTCTACGTGCTTCCCATTCAAAACGAGATTCAGAAAGGCCTCGTCTACATCGTCCGCCGGGGAGTCAAGACGGCCATGGATCATAATGCGTCCGCCTTGGTCCTCGACATGAGCACCCCAGGCGGGGAGGGCGAGGCGATGAAGGACATCATGGGGATCTTGGGTAAATTCAGACCGGCCGACCGCACCTTTACGTACGTCAACAAAGAGGCCTTTTCGGCCGGGGCGTTTATCTCCGCTGCCACGCGGCACATCTGGATGGCCCCCGGCGCGATCATCGGGGCCGCTTCGCCCGTCACCCTCGGCCAGGAGGGGCCCAAGGAACTGCCCGCCAAATTCGTCTCCGGCTTCGCCGCCGTGATCCGTGCCGCCGCCGAACAAAATGGCCACAACCCGGCCGTCTTCGATGCCATGGTCAACAAACAGACCGGCCTAAAGATCGACGGCCGTGAAATCGTGGCGAAAGGCGATATCCTTACTTTGACCACCAAGGAGGCCACCCAGTTCGTCGGCCGACCGCCAAAACCCCTCCTCGCGGACGGCGTCGCTGACACCCTCGAATCCCTCATCGAAAAGCACGTCCAGCCGGGCGCCCAGATCGTCCGCGTCGAACCGACCGGCTTCGAGGAGATCGGGCGCTTCATCGTCTCGATCTCGCCTTTACTCATGGCCGCGGCCTTCCTGCTCGGCTACATCGAATTCAAAACCCCGGGCATGGGCATTTTCGGCGTTCTCGCCGCGGTGTGTGGTCTGATTTTTTTCTTTGGCCACTACATCGCCGGCCTTTCCGGATATGAAAACCTTCTGTTGATCGGCCTTGGGGTCGGCCTGATCGCCGCGGAGCTTTTTATTTTTCCCGGCACCTTCTTGCCCGGCCTCCTGGGGTTGGGGCTCCTCCTCTTCGGCATTCTCAACACCATGGTCGACCGCTACCCCACCGACCCCGTCCTTCCCACCCTGCCCCAACTCCATCTTCCCGCTCTTAACTTTGCCCTCGGCCTTTTTGGCGGCATCGCCGCCATCCTTTTGGCAGCCCGCTTTCTACCCCGCACGAGTCTGTTTCGGCCCTTCGAACTTGCCACCACCTCCCCCCGGTTCCAGCCGATCGCGGAGGAACCCGCCCCGCACGGTTCCCGCGGGCAAACCCTCACCGATCTCCGGCCCAGCGGCCGGGCCTCCTTCGATGACCGTGTTTACGATGTCCTGGCGGATGGCGATTTCATTTCCGCTGGCACCCCGATAAAAGCCGTCGGCCGCGAAGGCACGACAACCCTTGTCCAGCGTCTTGACGCATGACTCTTCTCCTCGCCCTGCTCATCGCCGGTGTCGCCCTCCTTCTTGCCGAGGTCTTTCTCCCCGGCATGGTCGCCGGAGTCCTCGGCGTCGTCTGTCTGTTGGGAGCAGCCGTGGTCGGCTTCGCCGAGTTTAGCCCTCAGATCGGTAGCCTGATCCTGATGGCTGAATTGCTTGCCGGCACAATTCTCACGATTCTCTGGATGCGTTATTTCCCCAAGACCGCGCTGGGAAAAAAATACATCCTCGACCCCTCCACCGCCACCCATGCCTCCACGAAATCGGAGAAATGGATGAGCCGGGAAGGCGTGGCTCTCTCCGATCTCCGCCCCGCCGGCTCCGCCCGTCTCGAGGGGGAAAAAGTCGATGTCATCACCAGTGGGGAGCACCTGGAATCCGGCACGCGGGTGAAAGTGGTCCGGGTCGATGGACCGTCCATTTTTGTTCGCCGGGTCTGAGCACCTCCTTCATAATCTCCCATTATGCCATTATTCCTTCTCATCGCCGCCGGGGTGGTCGCCCTGGTCTTCGGAATCGTTCTCCTTAACTTCTTCGGCCTCTGGCTCCGGGCCCTGACCTCCGGGGCGCCAGTCGGAATTCCCACCCTCATTGCCATGCGTCTGCGCGGCATCCCGAATTCCCTGATCGTCAATGCCCGCATTACCGCCGTTCGTGCCGGGATCGATGTCTCCACCGCTCAGCTGGAAACTCATTTTCTCGCCGGCGGAAACGTCGACCAGGTCATCCGTGCTCTCATCGCCGCCGACAAAGCCGGCATCAAGCTCGACTTCAACCGCTGTTGTGCGATTGACCTGGCCACCTCCGGCTCCGGTAAAACGGTCTTTGACGCCGTCCGTACCAGCGTCAATCCGCGTGTCATCGACTGCCCCGGCGCCAACTCCGGCAAAAGCACAATCGACGGCGTTGCCAAGGACGGCATCACTGTCCGTGCTCGCGCCCGGGTCACCGTCCGCTCCAACCTCGACCGTTTTGTTGGCGGCGCCACCGAGGAGACCATCATTGCCCGCGTCGGGGAAGGAATTGTCAGGGCCATTGGCTCCAAGGAAACCTACAAAGGCGTCCTGGAGAATCCTCAGGACATCTCCAAAGACGTGCTCAATCGCGGTCTCGATGCCGGCACGGCGTATGAAATTCTTTCGATCGATATCGCCGATGTCGACGTCGGGGAAAACGTCGGCGCCAAACTCCAGGCCGAGCAAGCGGACGCCGACAAACAGGTCGCGCAGGCCAAAGCGGAAATGCGTCGTGCCGCGGCTGTCGCCGTGGAACAGGAGATGCGCGCCAAGGTCGTGGAGGCCGAGGCCCAGGTTCCCCTCGCCATGGCCGAGGCCTTTCGAAAGGGCAATCTTGGCATTCTCGATTACCAGAAGATTCGAAACGTCTCCGCTGATACGGAGATGCGCGCCGCCATCGCCAAGGATTCGGGCAAAACCGGCCCGAAATAATCCCCCTCCGCCATGGAGTGGCTCGTCCCGATCCTTTTCATCCTCGCCAGCCTTGCGCAGTGGTGGATGCAGAAAAACCGTCAGGGACAGGAGGAAGAAAACCCCGAGATGCCCCCGGCGTCGGCGCGACGTGACCGGTCCACTCCCCCTCGCCGCGAACCAGACCCCCAGCAAGAGCTCGGAGACTTGGGTGATCTCTTAGAGGCCCTGGGCCGGCGTCGGCACGAATCCCCTCCTCCGGCAGTGGAAGAGACCAAACCGCCCGTCCTGCCCGCTCCGGCTCCCAAAACCACCAATCTGCCCAAACGCGAACCTGCTCCCGCACCCCGACTCGAACCGGTCATCATCCTAGAGACCCCAAAGCCCGCCCCGGTACCGGCGCTCACGCTGTTACCCGAGCCCAAACCCTCGTCGACTTCCGAGCCCACGGCTGTTTTCGTTGAGCCGGAAACCCCGGGCGCCACGTTCCGCTCCTTCCCGCCCGCGGAAAAATCCGGCGCCTCGACACCCCATCGTTGGGCGAAAAAACTCCGGTCCTCGGGCTCCGTCCGGGATGCTATCGCCCTTTCTGAAATTCTCGCCCCGCCGGTCTCTTTACGCTGAAATCCCCGCATGCCCAAAAAGAGCAACGCAGGCCTGCCCGTCGCCCTGATCCAGATGGCGATGTCGCCCGACCCGAAAAAAAACCTCCCAGCCGCGATCGACCGGATTCATGCCGCTGCCAAGCAGGGCGCGAAACTGGTCTGTCTACCCGAGCTCTTCCGCTCACTCTACTTCTGCCAGAAAGAGGATTACCAGTGCTTCGAATTGGCCGAGCCGATTCCCGGCCCTACCACCGATCTTCTCGCCAAGAGCGCCAAAAAGCTGAAGATCACCCTTGTCTCCAGCCATTTTGAACAGCGGACCGGCGGCTTGTACCACAACACCGCCGTGGTCTTCGGCCCGGACGGCTCCATCCTGGGCACCTACCGCAAGATGCATATCCCTGACGACCCCGGCTTCAGCGAAAAGTTTTACTTCGCTCCCGGCGACACCGGCTTTGTTCCGATCTCCACTCCGGTCGGCAAACTCGGTGTCTTGGTCTGCTGGGATCAATGGTATCCGGAGGCGGCCCGGCTGATGGCCCTGCGCGGTGCCCAGATCCTTATTTACCCCACCGCCATCGGGCTGGCCCGGACGGAGCCACGAGCACTACACAAGGTCCAATGCAGCGCGTGGCAGACCATGCAGCGAAGCCATGCGATCGCCAACGGGATCTTTGTTCTCTCCATCAACCGCACCGGCCGCGAGGATAATCTCGATTTCTGGGGCACGTCCTTTGCCTGTGATCCCTTTGGTGAGGTGCTCGCCCAAGCATCTGCTGACAAGCCGGAGATCCTCCGCGCGAATCTGGATCTCGAAGAGATCGGCGTCACCCGCCAGCACTGGCCCTTCTTGCGTGACCGCCGGGTGGACGCTTACCACGGCTTGGACCAGCGCTTCCTCACTCCTTGAGTCGGCCCACTACCACCATCGACTGGGCCCAGTACCGCCTTCCCGCCGAGTGGGAAAAACACGAGGCCACCTGGCTGGCCTGGCCCCACAACGAGGGCACCTGGCCCGGCCTGATGGAACCGGTGCGTCAGACCTATCTTGAGATCATCCGCGCCCTGATTCCCGGCGAGCGCGTCTACCTTTGCGTGAATGACTGCGCCGTTGCCGACGACGTTGGTGAGCGCCTGCGGAAGGCCGGCATTCAGTCGCCGAACCTCAAGATTGTTACGATCAAGACCGACGACGCCTGGCTGCGTGACAGCGGCCCCATTTTTATGCTGCACCGAAAAAAAGGCCCTCCGGCCAGGGTGGCCCACGATTTCGGTTTTAACGGTTGGGGAAGAAAATATGAGCCCTGGGATGCGGACGACCGCGTCCCTCTTGCGGCCTGCCCGATGACCGACACCCCCTTCGAAACGCACGACTATGTCCTCGAAGGCGGCTCGATCGACACCGACGGCCAAGACACCCTGCTCACCACGGAGCACTGCCTGCTCAATAAAAACCGAAACCCCTCCTTTTCCCGCCCCGAAATTGAAACCAAGCTGAAGCACTGGTTGGGCGTGAAGCAGATTGTGTGGCTTGGGGATGGACTCGAGGGCGACGACACCGACGGACATGTGGATGATCTAAGCCGCTTTGTCGCCCCTGGCGTGGTGGTGACCGCGGTGGAAAAAGACCCGAAAGACACAAACTACGCCCCCTTAAAGGATAACCTCGAACGCCTGAGGAAGGCGAAAGATTCCCGTGGCATGCCTTTTCGGGTTCTGGAAATGCCAATGCCGCCCCGCAGTGACGGCCCCCATCACCGTAACCCAGCCAGCCATGCCAATTTTTATATCGCCAACTCGGCGGTGCTTGTGCCGGTTTTCAGCTCCCCGACCGACCAGCCCACCCTGGATCTTTTACGACCCTTCTTTCCGGATCGGAAGGTTGTGGGAATCGACTGTTCCGCCCTCGTCGGGGGTCTAGGTGCCATCCACTGCATCACCCAGCAGATGCCCGCCGTCCCAACTTAAACGTAATCGTAAACGCAAACGGACGGATTGAGTCTCCGTGCCTCAATCTCTAGGATTTAAGGTTATGAAACCCCTCCGCATCGGACTGCCCTCGGGCAGCCTGCAAGAAGCGACACTGGAGCTCTTCCGGCGCGCGGGGTTCAATATTGGTGCCAACTCCCGCACCTATCGTCCCTCGATCGATGACCCCTCCTTTGAAGTCCGGCTGATCCGTGCCCAGGAAATCGCCGCTTACGTTCAGGACGGCTTTCTCGACCTCGGCCTGACCGGCACGGACTGGATCCAGGAGACCCGCGCCAAGGTGCATGTCGTCTCCACGCTCCGCTTCAGCAAGGCCACCGCCAAACCGGCTCGTTGGGTGATCGCGGTTCCCAACAAATCCTCGATTCGAAAACCCTCCCAACTGCGCGGCAAACGCATTGCCACGGAGGCGGTCGGTTTGGTGAGGCAGTATCTCGCCAAAAACCGGATCAAGGCGAAGGTCGAGTTTTCCTGGGGGGCCACCGAGGTCAAGGTGCCGGAGTTGGCGGATGCTATTGTCGATATCACTGAAACCGGCTCTTCCCTCGCGGCCAACGGGTTGCGAATCCTCGACACCATTCTCGAGTCCTACCCCCAGTTGATCGCTAACCGAAAAGTCTGGGCCCGGGCGACCGATCGCACCCGTATTGAAAATCTTAATCTCCTGCTGGAAGGCGCCCTGCGCGCCAGGGACTTGGTCGGCCTCAAGATGAACGTTCCCCGCTCCCGCGTTTCTCTTGTCTCCTCCGCCCTCTCCTCTCTGCGTGATCCCACGATTTCCCCCCTCTCCCGCGACGGTTGGGTGGCGGTGGAAACAGTGATGGAGGAGAAGACTGTTCGCTCCTTAATTCCGCGACTCAAGCAGTTGGGGGCAGAGGGGATTATCGAGTATCCGCTGAATAAGGTTGTCACCTAAGGTCCGGGTGGCACGATGCCGGTATGGGTTCCATCAAGAAAAAGCGGAAGGCCAAGATCGCCAAGCACAAGCGCCGCAAGCGCAGTCGGGCCAACCGTCATAAGAAGCGTCTCCGGTACAAGACTTGAGGTCTGGGCGCTTGGCGCCCTCCTCGGTCTTGCTCCGATCTCCCTGACCGCCACCGAGCCGGTCCGCAACGACCGGGTGGAGTCAGCCTTGTCTTTTGCGGAAGGCCGCCGCGCGGATCTTGCCGGGGAAAGCCTCGTCGCCCTCGAAGCCTATACCCGGGCCCTCGAGTCGGATCCTAATTCCCGCCAGGCTGCCTTAGCCAAGGCTGCCTCTTTGCTGGATCTCAATCGGTCTGCGGAAGCTGTCCAGATTCTTGAATCGATTCCTCCTTCCTCAGAAGACGAACCCGAACGGAGCACCCTCCTCTGTCTCGGCTATATAGGGGTGAGCAAGGGAGAAAAAGCGGTTCTGGCCCAGCGGGATGCCTTGGCGGCTCTGGCCGGTTGGCAGGTGGAGGATCCCGGTCGGCTGGCTCGCGTATCCGAGGGCTTGCTTCGCTCCAGCCTCAAGCTTTTCCGAAAAACCCGGAGAGAGATTGCCGCCTCCGTGCTGCCCGCCTTTATCCGGGCCGCCGACCTGGATCCTGCTCTGACCGGCGTGGCTCTACGCACCGCGGAAATCGCCCTCGCCGCCGATGATCTCCCCACCTCCATCCGTTTTCTGCGGGAATTCGTGGAAGCCAAGCCGGACGAAATCCCGCTGCGCGAGCAGATGGCCGCCCTTCTTCTTTTGAACAGCCAGCCCGAGGAGGCGGACACGATTTTGCATGAGCTTGAAAAAGAGAAGCCGGGCCGCGCGGATCTCTACCCGGTCCTTGCCAACCTTTATGATGAACTCAACCTTCCGGGTCGCTCTGAGATTTACCGGGTTTTGGCGCTCTATCGGCATCATCCTCCCCCGCTGAACGACATTCTCCGCCTGGCCCTCCTCCAGTTGCGCGAGAACCAGCCCCGGCGTGCCTTCGACACCATCGAATTCGGATCAGGCTTCTACCCCGACTCCCTTCAGTTACTTCTCGTGCAGGGCTTAGTGCAGAAGGCGCGCAACCGCATGGCCGAGGCTTCCGCCACCTTCGCCAAAGTGGAGCGCCTGGCTCAGCAAAAACCCGAACTTTTGGATGCCGGTTTTTATTTTGAGTTTGGGTCCGCCTTGGAGCAGGCCGGTCAACCCCTCCGGTCAGAAACTGCCCTGCGCCGGGCCATTGCCCTGAATCCCGAGCACCATCAGGCCCTCAACTATCTTGGATATATGTGGGCGGAGAGGGGTCGGAATTTAAAAGAAGCCAAACACCTGATCGACCGGGCCCTTGACCTTAATCCAGGAAATCCGGCTTACCTTGATAGTCAGGCTTGGGCTCTTTTTAAAATGGGAGATCCGGCGACCGCAGAACCGCTCATGGTGGAGGCCCTGCGCCAAGTTCCGGACGATCCCACTTTACTGGAACATTACGCAGACATTCTCTCGGCGCTCGGTCGCCGTCAGGAAGCGGTGGAAGCCTACCGTAAGGCGGCGCTGGTGGGCGGACCCCCGGTCGTGTTGCGCGACAAGATGCGTGCCATTTCACGAAAAATGGGCAAACGCTAGGTCCTGTCATGCTTGACACCTTTCTTTCCCAGACCGCCTCATGGATGTGGGGGCCTTGGCTGGTGGCCTTGCTTTTTGGAACTCACCTTTTTCTTACTTGGCGAACTGGCCTGATCCAACGACACCTCGGTACGGCGTTGCGCCTATCCGTGGCCAAGGAACCGGGTGCACCTGGGGATATTAGTCAGTTTGGGGCTCTCATGACCGCGCTGGCGGCCACCATCGGCACTGGAAATATCTACGGGGTGGCGGGTGCCGTGATCCTCGGTGGCCCGGGTGCGGTCTTCTGGATGTGGTTGACCGGAGTCTTTGGTATCGCCACGAAATACTCCGAAGCTCTTCTTGCCGTGAAATATCGGGTCACAAACAGCCGTGGGGAGATGTCCGGAGGTCCTATGTTTGTGTTGGAACGCGGCCTGAACGCCCGCTGGGCCGGCAGCCTCTTCGCTGCTTTTACCGCCCTCGCTGCTTTTGGAATTGGCAACATGGCCCAGTCGAACGCCATCGTCGAAATGGTGGTGGTAAAAAAGGCGGTCTTGGGGCTCACCCAAGCGGACACATCGATTCGTCTTTGGTTGGGCTTGGCCATGGCCGGCCTAACCGCCGCCGTCATCCTTGGGGGGATTCAATCCATCGCCCGCTTTTGCGGTTTTCTGGTTCCTTTTATGGCCTTTTTTTATGTAGCGGGATGTCTGGTGATTCTCTTGTCCACTTGGGATCAGTTACCCGGAACCCTGGCTCTCATTATTACCTCTGCTTTCACCGGAAAGGCAGCGGTGGGCGGATTCATCGGAGCCGGCATCGCCGAGGCCATGCGCTATGGCATCGCCCGGGGACTTTTTTCCAATGAATCCGGTCTCGGGAGCGCTCCCATCGCGGCGGCCGCCGCCCGGACCAGCGATCCTGTTCGGCAGGCCTTGGTCTCGGGTACCGGCACCTTCTGGGACACTGTGGTGGTCTGCGCCATGACCGGACTTGTGATTGTTGGTTCCGGGGATTGGACCACCGCGGATTTGAATAAGGCCAAACTTTGCGATCTTGCGTTCAACCATATCGGCCCTTTCGGTGACATCATTCTTGTGGGGGGTCTCCTGACCTTTGTCTTCTCCACCATTCTTGGTTGGGGCTATTACGGCGAAAAGGCTGTGGAATACCTTTTTGGGATCCGTTCCGTGTTTCCTTACCGGCTTCTCTGGATTGTGGCGGTTTTTATTGGTGCGATTTGGAAAAGCGACGCCGTCTGGAACTTTTGTGACATCATGAACGCCCTCATGGCTCTCCCTAATCTCGCCGCCCTGCTTCTCCTTAGCGGCGTCATCGCCTCCGAAACCCGCCGCTACTTCTCCAAATCTCCGTAAACGTCCCACGTAAACCTAAACGACGATTCCTCGGCTTTATCTTTCAGGCCTTGAGCTTTGTCGGATCGCCTCCCCATCCCGCCACCTTAGCCTTGGCAGCGGCCTCCTCCGCCTCCTTGATCTTCCCTGCCCGCCCCAGAGCCAAAGACAGACTGCTATAAGCCAGTTGGTCCTTGGGCTTAAGTTGCACCAATTTTTGCAAGGCCGCGATCGCCTCCTCCAGCCGCTCCAGCTTCACAAGCGCCATCCCCAAAGATTGCCAGGCATCGGCAAGATTTACATCCAGGCGTGTGGCTCGCCGGTAATGTTTCGCCGCCTCGGCCATCTCGCCCATGGCTAAGGCCGTATGTCCCGCATCCATGCTCTCCTCCGCATTCATTGGATGCTCTTCAAGATGGCCTGAATAACCCCTTCAGCCGAGACCTGCTTTGCCAAAGCACGCACCTTCCAGCCCGCCTTTCGAGCTTTCCGGACTGTCGCCGGCCCAATGACAGCGACCTTGGGCTCAACCGGCCAGCGCGGAACCAACCGGCGAAATCTTTCAGCCGCCGTTCCACTTGAAAACACCACCCAGTCTGCCCCTTCCTTGACCAACGCGTCCCGCACTGGTTTGGCCAAGTGCTGGGGACCTTCGTTCCGGTAAACCACCAGACGGCTTGCTTGGAATCCTTTCTTTTTTAGTAGGTTTGCGAAGCCACCTCCCTCCTGATTGCCAGTGATATGAAGAATGGAGTCTCCCTTCTTGCCGGGCCAGGCTTTGGCCAGGGCTTCGGATCCCGGGCCCGGTCCGACAAAATCCGTCCTCAGTCCGATTGACTTGAGGATTTCCGCCGTAGAAAGGCCAACCACGGCAATCTTCTTTCCGGCTAACTTCCTTATGTCGCCGGCGACTCCGGGCAGGCAACGGACCCCGGCCCCACTCGTCAGCACAATCCATTTGGCCTTTGCGACCTCCTTCTTCCAGAAGTCCTTGAGCGGAAATTGTAGAATTCTGGTCATAGGCAATTCCCAGACCTCGGCCCCCTGCTCCTCAAGCCGCTGTCGCCAGCCCCTTCCGAGAGATTCACTGACCGTCAGGATCACCCTTTTCCCCGCCAACGGACCTTTATCTTGCTTTCCAACCCACTTTTTCAGCCCTACCACACTTCCGACTACCACAACGGCCGGCGCCCCGATCCTTGCCTTGCGCACCTCCTTCTCAAGGGTGCCGACGGTGGAAATGACCGACCTCTGCTTCCGGCAAGTACCGCGCGAGATCACTGCCGCCGGGGTTTCAGGCGAAAAGCCTCCCTCGACGGCCTTTCCCAAAAATTCCCCCAACCCGTCCATCGACATATAACCCACCAGCGTTCTTCCGCTGACTGATCCTTCGGCTCGTGCGCCGATCTTTAAAACCAACTCCGTGCTCAAACCGCGGTGGGTGACCGGAATTCCTTCCGCTGCCGGCACCGCCACACCTGCCGTAACCCCCGGGATCACCTCAAAGCAGATGCCGGCCTTGGAGAGCGTCTCTGCCTCTTCCCCGCCCCGGCCAAAAACAAACGGATCCCCACCCTTGAGTCTTACCACCTGTTTTCCAGATCGTGCGGCTTGGATCAGCTTCTTTCCGATTACGTCCTGCTCCGTTCTTTTTCCGCCCGGCATCTTGCCGACATCGATTAGCTCGGCCCCCGGTTTGGCCCAAATCAGAATTCCCGGATTCACCAACCGGTCAAAGAAGACGACATCCGCCCGTCGCAGGACCTCCCGCCCTTTAAGGGTGATCAGCCCAGGATCGCCTGGGCCCGCACCAACCAACCAAACTTTACCTTCCCTAGCCACGCCTCATCTCCTCCGCCAAGCGGGCTCCCAGCAACTCCGCCTCACCCACCGGTCCCTCCATCTGCGCCCTCTGCACACCCCCGTGCCGATCCTGTACAGCCGCCTGAAGATGTATGGTTCCATTGTCCTGCAGGGTTCCCAGCGCGCCCAGAGACTCGGAGCAACCACCACCCCATTTCTGTAGGAATCCCTTCTCCGCCTCCACGCAGACCCTCACTTTGGTATCATCAATCTTCTCCAAAATCTTCAGCACCTTGTGGTTTTCCTCCCGACACTCCACCGCCAAAGCCCCCTGTCCTGGCGCCGGAACCATCCAGCTGGAATCCAAC
>RFWS01000041.1 GCA_009921985.1 bacterium
CCAACGCGGGCGGTGAGGGTGGTGGGTTTGCTCATAGGATTTGGATGCCGCAAGAGGGGCCGCCGCATGAGGAAAGGATGCGGGCGGTGTGAGGGAGGATCCGGAGCCGGCTTGGGGCGGCTTTCAGAGGACACAGCGAAGGCCGGAGAGCCTGCGGGGTGTCATCTGCCCAGCCGTGGGCCGACAGAGGGTTCCCTTTTCTCGGGGACTTGGGGGTGGGGTGTCCGGGTGGGTTATTTCCTCAGGTTGAGTTTTTCAAGAAGGGAGCGGTAGCGCTTGGGCTCGGTGCGGTGAAGGTAATCGAGGAGGCGGCGGCGGCGGCTGACCATGGCAAGAAGGCCGCGGCGGGAAGCGAAGTCTTTGACGGACTTCTGGAGGTGGGTGGAAAGGTGGTTGATGCGGTCCGTGAGGATGGCGATCTGGACGTCCGAGGAACCGGTGTCTTTCTCATGCAGGCGGTGGCCGGCGATGATCTTACTTTTCGTGGCGGTGGCCATAATGTAATTGAACATCTTATGAAAAACAGGCTTGGAGTCAACGGTTTAAGAATTACAGATTTCGGATGGCGGATTTGGCATTTGGCGAGGATCGAAGATCGCAGATGGAAGATGGGGGGCGACCGATCTCCCCTCTCCCATTTCCCGTCTTCGGCGTGGCTTATGGCAGCGGGGTGGGTGGCTTTTTTGCTGGTGGCGGTGAGTCTAGCCGGGGCGCAGGAGGGGGGGTGGAAGGAGGATCTCAAGCGGATGGGGTTTGAGGTTCCAGTGGAGGAGCTCGAAAAAGGGGAAATTGTGGGGCAAAAGTGGATCGTGGGCGGGGCTCGACCCGGATTTTTGGGGGCGAAGGCGTTTTTTTTGGCCCCGGCCAAACCAGAAAAAGTGGCGCGGACGGTTCTGGAATTCGATCCGACCGATGGGAAGGATCTGAATTGGACGGACGAGGGATCGGTAAAGATTTATCAATCCTTTGCGAGATCTCCGGGACCGGAAACGTGGAATCGTTTTCGCACGGCCTTAGGCAAGACACCTTTTGACCTACTTCTTCAAGTGGAGGGAAGAAAAGAAGGAAAGATTCATCTTCATCCCGAGGAGATTGAGAAAGTGATTGCAGGTAAAATCGATGGTTGGGTCGGGGTTTTGGAGAAAAAAATTCAGACTTACCATCGGGGGGGGTGGAAAGAAAATATAGGCGTCCCCGCAGGATCCGAAGCTTTGATGGATTTTGACGAGGAGCTACGGGAAGTGTTGAAAGAAAATGGTCCGGTGCGGGACGAGTTTCGGCGTGTGCTCACGGCTCTGGCCTACGGTGGACAGGACAAAAAGGAGCCGCTTCAGGTTCAGGATTATTGGCAACTCATGGAAGTCGACAAGGCACCGGCGATTGCATTGGGGTGCGCGGTGATGAAACAGGGAACGGGCGGGCGTTACGAGGTGGCCGACATGCACTATTTCGTGTCCAACGGTTATTTTGGCGCCATCAGCCTGTATGGGGTTTGGCCGTATGGGGATGGGAAAAGTTTAGTTTGCCGGATTGATGCGGTGGAGACGGATCCTGAGCAACTTTCCCAAGCCACCGCGCGGATGATTGGTGAGGCGCTTTTCATGAAAGAGGTAAAGGGGGGCTGCAAGACCATTCTGGATCGATTGAAGGGTTCCTAAGGGGGATTTGGATTTGGCTTGGATTGGTCGGTTTTCACCCCTAATAGATGTTTTGCTTGAAAACACAGTCATTACATAAAGTGTTTCTTATTAGCGCTTTATATGCGTTATTGCCTGCTCATCTCCTGGCGCAGGAGCCCGGAGTGGGACCGGTTTCGATTGAAGGGGAGGTAGAAGATCCTTTGGCACCGGTTCGAGAGCGCCTTGGGCCAGGGCGTTCGGCTTTGGGTCCGGATCGAAGCTATGCCAAGGAAGGGTGGAGCATCGAGATGGGCTTGGATTATGGTTATGTTGCCTCCGCTAGTCTCAAGCAGGGACTGGGGACGGTCACAGAGCAGGCGGGGGAGATTGGGATCGTGGCGAGTCGCCGCCTGGACGAGGGGTTGGTGGGGATCGTGGGAGGGAATTGGCAGACATTTTCCTTTGGTTACAACGGATCGAACATTCCCTTGCCCAACAACCTTAACACTCTCAATGCCATTCTCGGATGTGATATTGAGATTGAGCCGTCAGAATGGTACATGCGTATCCAACTAGAACCAGGAGTCTACGGAACTTGGCAAAGTTTGGGTTGGCATCAGGTCAACATGCCGGGAGTGGCTGCCTTCACGAACATCGTGAACGAGGATTTTCAGTGGTTTATCGCCCTGAGGGCGGACATTTTCCAATTTTTTCCGGTCATCCCCATCCCGGGAATCCGCTGGCAATTCGCCGAAAACTGGTTGCTGAACGGAAGCGCTCCCAAGCCGACAATCGACTGGAAGGCCACCGATGACCTCACGGTGTTTGTGGGCGGCGATATTCTCAACGCGAACGTCAGGCTAGCCGATAGCAATCCCGAAGTGCTTGGAAACCGAAGCTTGGCTGGTGCCTTGGTCAATTATTTTGAGGCCCGGATCGGCGCGGGGGTGACCTGGGAGGTTCATCCGAATCTTTCCCTGCAGGCGGAAGGAGGTTCCCTTGTCTGGAGAACTTACGATTTTATTCGGCTCAATGATCACGTGACGAGCTCGATGGCCCCTTATTTTCAAGTAGCCATCCGTGGTCAGTTCTGATCTTTTCCCCGCATCGAACCGCAGATTTGGACCAGGAATCCACCGCAGGATTCGGCGACCCGGTTGTCATCCCTCCAAGGGGAGCTAATAAAAGATTTGTGATCCCTCTTGCCTTCACGGCGATTTGGCTATCGATCGGACTGATGGTGCAAGCCGAGTCCGAGGATTTCATGAGTGACCAAGAGCAGGGGGGGCGAAAAAACATAACCCTGGGGGCGATGTTCCGCGAGGAATTCAAGCAGCAGGAGGGGGTGAAAGAGTTAAAAAATGGCATCCTTTACCGGGCGGAGGAGGCCGGAACAGGGAAAACTCCAAAGCTGAGCGACCGCGTCAAGGTTTGGTATGAGGGGCGTCGGGTAAACGGGGATGTTTTTGATCAGGTCAAAGAGCAGGAAACCCGGGAATTTCGTTTGAACCGTGATGTCGTTCAGGGATGGCAGGAAGTGGTGCCCTTAATGCGAGAGGGAGACAAATGGGAGGTTGTCATCCCCTCGCATCTGGCGTACGGGGCTAAGGGGAATCCGTCGGGAAAAATTGGTCCGAATGAAACCCTGATTTTCCGGATCAAGTTGGTTCGCGTGGTGGATGTCGTGCAGAATGGGGCTTCGCCTGTTTCGCCCTGATCAAAGAATCAGCATAGCGTCCCCGTAACTGTAAAAACGGTAGCGGTTGCGGATGGCGTGCTCATAGGCGTGGAGGGCCAGCTCCGATCCTGCAAAAGCGGCAACGAGCAAAAGCAAAGTGGAATGGGGCAGGTGGAAGTTGGTGAGGAGACCCTGAATCCGCTTAAAGTCATAGGGAGGATAAATAAAGGATGAGGTAGTGCCCGCGTGAGGCCGGAGGTGGGGGGCTGATTCCAAGACCCGGGCCGTGGTTGTACCGACGGCGACGACCCTCTTGGCCGCGGCGCATTTTTCTGCCAAACCGGGGCCGATTTCGTACCTTTCCTCATGCATGGGGTGGTCCCGAAAATCATTGGTTTTGATGGGCCGGAAGGTGCCAAGGCCAACATGAAGGGTGATAAAAGCATGATTTAGTTTGGCCAAAAGCTCCGGGGTAAAATGGAGTCCGGCAGTGGGAGCAGCGACTGAGCCGGGCATTTTGGCATAGATGGTCTGATAAGAGGCAAGATCCGCAGGATCAAAATCCGGTATGCCTTGGGCTTTGCGGGATTTGAGAATGTAGGGGGGGAGGGGCGGGTGACCGTATCTATGGAGGTCAAAATTTTCAACAAGGGAGCGAATGACCAGTTGGCCTCCCGGAACCGTTTTTTCCACGCGTAACATCGGGGTAGTGGAGATTGTTCCATGCACCGGGTCGGGAAAAAGATCAGTGCCTGGAGTCAGGCGCTTGGCCGGGGTGCCTAGCGCGGTCCACCACCCAGCGCGGGTTTGTTCAAGTAAGAGGAGCTCGGTGCGATTGGAAGAGCAAAGAATGCGTGCAGGAATCACCTTGGAGTCGTTGAAAACCACAAGGTCTTCCGGAAGAAGAAAATGGGGTAGATCCCTGATGGTGTGGTCCGCAAGGGTTTGAGTTTTTCGATCGATTCGGAGAAGTCGGGCGGAGTCCCGTGGACGGGCGGGAGCTACCGCCAGTTGATCCGCTGGAAGGGTGTAGCCAAGCAGGGAAAGCAAAGCGGAAGATCCGCTTCCCGTTTGACAGCCCTTGCTACTTGGGCGATGGTTCATGGATGAAGAAGATCATCTCCCGCTTTCGTAAACTCAAGGCAAACTCCTTCACCCTCGTCGAGTTGCTGGTGGTCATTACAATCATTGGTCTTTTGGCCGGACTTGCCGTTCCCGCAATCCAAGGAGGTTTGGATAAGGCCAAACAGCAGGTCGATGTTTCCAACGCACGCCAATTAGGAATTCTTTTCTTTAACGAGGCAAACGATAACAACGGAGTGTATCGCGTTAACTCCGACCTGACCAACACCCAAGCGGCCGGAAACTTCACTACCATCCTGCAGGGGATGATCAGCAACGGGGTTTTAACAACACCGAAAATTCTTGCAGGGAACGGAGTTATCCCTGCCGTCTCAACAAACAGCCTTACAGCCCGCAACGTGGCATTTGGTTATGTGCCCAATCTTACGACCTCGGATGATGGAAACACCCCATTGATCCTCACCAAGGGTCCGACGGTTTTGAGTCAGACCAATGTTAAACTTGAGGAATCCTTCCCGTGGAAATTGAAGGGATTGGTCATTTATCGAGTCGGCAATTCCGCCGAATTTGTGAAGTCGGGAACGCAAGGAGCCAAGCAGGGGGAAGCCAGTATTGGCACCACCACGACCAATAAGGCTCTTCAGCCCTGATCGAAGCCGGCTCCAGGTTTTTTCGGTAAACGCCGCAGGGAGTCTTCCAGGTAAGACTGAAGATCCGTCAAGGATTGCCAACGATCCTGCTTTGATTTTGATAAGCAGCGATCCAAGGTGAACACGGTTTGTTCTTGGGCAGTGGGGCACAGACTTCGGAGGGGAACCGGGCGATCGGACAAGTGTCGGCGTGCCACTTCTTCTGCGGAGGCGGCCTCAAAAGGGGCTCGTCCCGCCAGTGCGTGATACAGGGTGGCTCCCAAGGAATAAATATCGCTGCGGATATCCTCCTCTTCACGGTTTAGCCTTTCCGGGGAAACATAGTAGGGAGTTCCCCAAATCTCATCCTGATGGCCCAAAGCCGAATGAGCGCCAGCCGCGAGCCCAAAATCGGACAACTTGGAGATGTTGCCCCTGCCAAACAGGATGTTTCCCGGCTTGATATCCCGGTGAATCATGCCGGTCTCCTCATGGGCAAATTGCAGAGCCGAGGCGATCCCAATCCCGGTTTCCAGAATTTCCTTTTCGGTAAGCTTTCCCTGTTGTTCCATTTTCTGCTCCAGACTGGGCTGATCCAGGTGCTCCATCACCAAGTAGAGGCGGCCTTCCTGCTCTCCCAGGGTATAAACACGGATAATATTCGGATGGGCAAGGGAGGCGGTGACTTCGACCTCGTCCAGAAACTTTTGCGCAAAAGAGGGGTCATCGCTGAGATCATTTCGAAGGATTTTGAGGGCGACCTTGCGGTTGAGGCCGGTATCGCGGGCCAAGTAAACCGTTCCCATCCCCCCCTGGCCTAGCTCACGCTCCAACTCGTAATTCCCGAAGAAACGTCTTCCGCCGAGTGGCTCGTTGTTCATTCATCCATGCTGGGACAGGGAAAGCCCGGAATCCAGCCATCGACTTGCCTTGCTGGGAAAAATCCTCATCGTTAAAAAATGCCAATCAGCGTAGTCACAGGTGGAGCAGGCTTTCTTGGATCCCATCTAACCGACCGCCTGTTGAAAGAGGGCCATCAAGTGTTGGCCATCGACAACCTGATCACGGGCAACGAGAGAAACCTCGATCACCTGAACGGCAACGCAAAATTCCGTTTTCTTCGCCATGACGTCACCCAATTTATCGCGGTGGAAGGTTCGGTTGACTTCGTGTTTCATTTCGCCTCTCCCGCCAGCCCGATCGATTATCTGGAACTTCCGATCCAAACCCTCAAGGTCGGCTCGCTTGGGACTCATAACGCCTTGGGCTTGGCCAAGGTCAAGGGTGCAAAATTCCTGCTCGCATCCACCAGCGAGTGTTATGGAGATCCGTTGGTTCATCCCCAAAAAGAAGATTACTGGGGCAACGTGAATCCGATCGGACCGCGGGGGGTCTATGATGAGGCCAAGCGGTTTGCCGAGGCTATGACCATGGCCTACCACCGCTACCACGGGGTCGACACTAAGATCGTCCGCATCTTCAACACCTACGGACCCCGGATGCGATTGCGGGATGGTCGGGTGGTGCCGGCTTTCATTGGGCAAGCTCTGAAGGGGGAGCCCCTCACAATATTTGGGGATGGCAAACAGACGCGCAGTTTTTGCTATGTCAGCGATTTGATCGATGGGATTTACCGTTTATCCCAGGCCGACTTCCACGAACCGGTGAATATCGGCAACCCTCTAGAGTTGACGATTCTGGAGTTTGCCGAGCGGATTCGTAATCTGACCGGAACCAAAAGCGAGATGGTCCGAAAACCCCTGCCGGTGGACGACCCGCAACAACGCCGACCCGACATCACCCGGGCCGAAAAACTGCTGGGATGGGAACCCAAAGTGGCGCTGGAGGACGGCCTTCGCGAGACCATTCGCTGGTTCCAAACCAATCTCGATTCTCCTGCCAGAAAATGAATCTACGGTTCGTACTGTCCGTCGGCTTTGCCGGGTGGATGTTCATCCCCGTCCTGCCCGCCCAGGAAAACAAGGACAAGACTTCTTCAAAGGAGGAAGAGGGTCGTTATCGAAGTGCGCTCTTGTTTGCCAATGTTATCGAGCTCATTCGTGATGAGTATCTCGATCCCGAAAAAACCGATTATGACAAGATGACCTATTCCTCGCTGCGGGGATTGTTGTCTTCCCTTGATCCCCACAGCGGTTTTCTGGATCCGGAGGATTATGCCATGATCCGCAACGAAACGGAGGGACAGTTCGGCGGCTTAGGCATTTCCGTGGGCATGGTGGATGGCCAACTTACCGTCAACGTCCCCATCCAGGGAGGACCCGCGTTCCGGGCGGGACTGATGTCTGGAGACAGGATCCTGAAGATTGACGGACAGGGAACCCAGAAACTTACCTTGGGCGAAGCAATCCGGAAGTTGCGTGGACGTCCGGGCGCACGCGTTACCCTGACATTGTATCGGCCCTCGGAAAGCCGGACCTTGGATGTGCCCCTGGTCCGGGAGATGATCCAGGTGCCCACCTTGGCCGATGTCGGCCTTTTGCCCTCGTCCCAAACCGGCGGAGTAAAAATCGGTTACCTCAGGATCACCCAGTTTGGTGAGAAAACAGCCAGTGAGTTTGATCAGTCCATCGACCGGTTGGAAAGGGAAGGAGCTTCTGGCCTGATCGTGGATCTTCGGGACAACCCGGGTGGGTTAGTTGATGCGGCGGTTGAAGTCGTCAGCCGCTTTGTGAGTCCCGGAACCCTGGTGGTGGCCACGGAGGGGCGGAAGGGAGCCATGGGCCGGTTTGAATACCTGGCGAAGCCGGCCACCGTGCTGGTGAATGGGAATACGGCCAGTGCGGCGGAAATCGTATCCGGCGCCTTGCAGGATCTGGGCAAGGCGGTGGTGGTGGGGGAGTTGACCTTCGGAAAAGGATCGGTCCAGACGGTCCAGCCGGTTGACGCCTCGATTGCACCTGCGGTGGCCGTTCGCCTGACCACGGCCCACTACACCACGCCGTCCCGCCGGAAAATCCATGGGGTGGGAATTGAGCCGGACATCACGGCCCGGATGACGCCGGCCGAGGAAAAAGTCCTGTACCAGAGCCGCAGCCCGGGTCTGAGAAAAGCGGGCGAAGACGAGGAAGCGGTGGTGGATGAGCCTCTCAACCGGGCCGTGGATGTTTTCGCCGCACGGCGGGCAATCGTTGATGGTGCGGGTTCTTGGGATCGAAACTTCCTGTGACGAAACGGCCGCCGCCCTGGTGGAGGCGGGGACTCCGGGACTTCGACTGATCCGGGAACGGCTGGCCACCCGCCCGGAGGAGAGCGCCGCGCTCGGCGGCATCGTTCCGGAGTTGACCGTGCGGCAACATTTGGAACTGTTGCCCAAAATCGTTCAGGAGGTGTTGGGCAAAGAGGATGCCTTGGCGGCCGTGGGAGCCACCGCCGGACCGGGTTTGGCTCCGGCCCTTCTGGTGGGATTGGCGTTCGGAAAATCACTCGCCTGGGCGTATAAATCCTCCTTCCACGCGATCAATCATCTGGAAGGACATATTTTCAGTCCGTTTGTCTCCCGGGGGAAGTGGCCCGAAAATCCCCATTTGGCCCTGATCGCCAGCGGCGGCCACACCCTTTTGGTTGACGTTCCGGATGTCTCGCATCGAAAGATTATCGGAAGCACAAGGGATGACGCGGCGGGGGAGGCGTTCGACAAGCTGGCCAGAATGGTCGGACTCGGTTACCCAGGCGGACCGGAAATCGAAAAAGAGGCGGCGAAAGGTGAGGTTGGGAAGATAAAGCTGCCGCGCCCCATGCAGGGTTCGGAGGAGGGGGACTTTAGTTTCAGCGGACTGAAAAACGCGGCCCGACTCTTGTTGGAGAAAAAGCCTGAGATTGCCCAGCCGGGAGCATCCCGATCCGATTTTTGTGCCGAGGCGCAGGCTGCCATCGCCGAATGCTTGGCGGACCGTTGCCGGTTGGCCTTGCGCAAGACGGGCCGGAAATTGCTGACCGTCAGTGGGGGAGTAAGTGCCAACCGGACGGTGGCACGTGCCCTGGAGGAGGCCGCCCGGGCCGAGGGAGCCACGTGGCTCAGTCCGTCGGCAGGATGGAACACGGACAACGCGGGGATGATCGCGGCGGTGACGGCCCGACGGTGTCTCGACGGAGTTGAATCTGACTGGGAGAGCGATGCCGACCCGCGTTGGTCGGTGGCCTCAGGCCAAAACGGAGAGTAGCCAACCGGGAATCTCCAACTCCTTTGCCTGGGTTAACATCTTCGCGACCGGAAGCTTTGACCATTCCTCCAAAATTCCCGGGTTGGTGCGAGCCGCGGCATCCTCCTGGGCCCCGTGGAAATTCATGATGATTCCGGGAATGGAAAGACCGGCGTTACGGATGGAGTCCGTGGTGAGCAGGGTGTGGTTCAGGGTCCCGAGTGTCGCCCGGCAGACCACCAGAACAGGCAGCCCCAGTTCCCTGGCCCACTCGCGCACGGAGTGGGTGGAGTCCATCGGTACCCGCCAAC
>RFWS01000042.1 GCA_009921985.1 bacterium
AGATCAGACATCTGGCTACCATAGTCAGTTTCAGTCGCATTTTAAGTGGAAATTCAGGGAAAACTTCCGGCTTAAACTTGCCCTAAAATCGGGCAGGCTGAGGACATGGCGTTGCTGGTACAAAAATATGGGGGAACGTCGGTGGCCAACTTGGAGAGGATCCAAAGGGTGGCGGACCGGGTGGCGGAGTCGCGTCGGCTGGGCAACCGGCTGGTGGTGGTGGTTTCCGCGATGAGCGGGGTGACGGACGGTTTGCTGCGGATGGCCAAGGAAATCGACCGGGAACCCCACGAGCGGGAAATGGACCTGCTTTTGGCCACGGGGGAGCAGACCACGACCGCCCTTTTGGCGATGGCCCTGCATGCGCGGGGGGTGGACGCGGTGGCCCTGACCGGGGCGCAGGCGGGCATTGTAACCGATGGGACGCACACGAAGGCCAGGATCGCCAATGTGACACCCTCGGCGGTGCGGGATCATTTGAAGGCCGGCCGGGTGGTGATCGTGGCGGGATTTCAGGGCCAGACGATGGAGGGACAGATCACCACGCTGGGGCGGGGCGGATCCGATCTAACGGCGATCGCCTTGGCGGCGGTGCTGAAGGCGACGCGGTGCGAGATCTATACGGATGTGGACGGGGTCTATACAGCGGACCCGCGGACGGAGCCCAAGGCCAGCAAGATCGGCGAAATCTCGTACGATGAGATGTTGGAACTGGCGAGCACGGGGGCCAAGGTGATGCAGGCACGTTCGGTCGAGTTTGCCAAAAAGTTCGGGGTTGTCTTCGAGGTCCGGTCGAGTTTCCATCGGACCCGAGGGACCATCGTGAAGGAAGAGGCCAAATCCATGGAGCGGGTTGTGGTGCGTGGCGTGAGCCTGGAGAAGAATCAGGCCAAGGTGACGCTGGCGGGGGTGGCGGACCGCCCGGGCGTGGCCGCAAAGCTCTTTTCGGGCATTGCCAAGGCCGGAATTAACGTGGACATGATCGTGCAGAACGTCTCCCTGCCGCCGGCGGGGGCCAAGGGCAAAGCCCAGACGGACATCACGTTCACGGTGCCCCGGGATGAACTGGGCAAGGTGAAGCGGTATCTGGAGAGTTTTCGGCGGACAGGTGGGGCGAGGCAGATTCTTTTCCAGGAGGGTATCGCCAAGGTTTCCGTGGTGGGGATCGGGATGAGAAGCCACAGTGGGGTGGCGGCACAGCTCTTTCGTGCCTTGGCGGCGGCCGGGGTGAACATCCAGATGATCAGTACCAGCGAGATCAAGATCACCGTGGTGGTTAATGAAGGAGACGGACCCAAGGCGGTGCGGGCAGCCCACCGAGAGTTCCGTTTGGGGAAACGCTGAATCCGTGAGCGAAATCCCCTCCGACCCACGGCCCTGCTGGGTTCGCTGGAAATCCCGGGACTGGGCGTTCTTTATCCTTCAAATGTTCCTGGGGTTACGGCTGCTTTTGGCCGGCATCACGAAGTTCAACGGACCCCAGGGATTCAGTTTTGCCCATTTTTACGGGCAAGTGCTGCCGGCGCTGAGCCAGCCGTTCCTGGAGAAGACTTTTTTACCCGGGTGGATGCTGAAGTTGTATCTAGGCACGCTGCCGTACGCTGAAATTCTGGTGGGAGCGGGAATTTTGGTGGCGGGTCGAAACCGGGTGCCCCTGGTCATGGCTGGGTTCTTGTTTCTCTCCTTGGCTTTCGGTCAGATGTGGATCGGCGGTCATACCACCGTGGCAGATATTGCCATTCACCTGGGTTTGACGGTGTTGGCCCTCTTATTGTTGGAAGAAGCGGAAAAGAGGACTTTCTAGAAACGAACAGGGAGGACTGATTTCGTAAACGGGCTGGTGGAAAGTGTATGGGTTTGGGGACTTGCATGTGCCCCGGCTAGGACTCGAACCTAGGACCAAGTGATTAAGAGTCACCTGCTCTACCAACTGAGCTACCGAGGCGAAGCAGAAAAACTTATCGAAAAAACCCTCCTTCGGCAATCCTGCGAAGCAGGAGAAGGACATTGAGAACGGCGGGGGATCCCCGCAAAATCCGACCGTGAGCCGTGAAGAGAACCTGGCCGAAGAAGAGGTCCTATCCACAGAAACCGGCCTACAAATCTGGGGAGACGTGAAATTTCGGGAGGATGCGGTGGTCGGAGCCCATGTGAAAGGCGACGTGAAAGGCGCCGGCAGGGTGATTGTGAAGGAGGGGGCGGTGGTGACCGGTGCCTTGGAAGGTTCCGATCTTCGGGTTCAGGGAGAAGTGCAAGGCGGGGTGGCGGGACGGGGGCAGGTATGGATCGGTTCCCAAGCCAAGGTGAAGCTCCGTTGCCAAGGCCAGTCCCTGCGCATTGAACCAGGAGCGGAATTCCGCGGTGAAATTCAGGTGGGTTGAGGCATGGCCACGACCCTGAACAAGATCGAGGTGACCTGTCCGGAATGCGGGCAGACCCAGGCCGAGTCGGAAAATTTCATCTCCACGGTTTGCCGCGGTTGCGGTCATTACTTCAAATCGGCCCGGGCGGCGGCCTCCGGCCGGCGGAAAGTGCAACGCACAGTCATCAGGAAAAAGGAACTGGCCTGTGCAGAGTGCGGGGCGGTGCAAGAGGTCGCGGAGGAGGCGCAGTCCTCCAGTTGCCTGCAATGCGGCCGGCATTTGGAGTTGGGGCATCGGGAGATCCTGGGAGAGCATCTGGGCAACCTAAGTTTGGAGGGGGAGCTCCGGATCGGTCCCAAGGGAAATTTCGGAGGATCCCGTGCGCGGGCCGCGCGCATTATTCTGCAGGGTCGGGCCAGTGGCTATCTGGAGGCAGCCGAATGGCTGAGAGTGGAGGGGCATGCCAAACTCCGCACCGGGGCAGCCGGAGGAAAACTGGAGATCCGTGCGGGAGCCGTCCTGGAGGCCGGAGAGCCGATCCTTTTTGAAAGCGGAGAGATTGAAGGTGAATTGCGGTGTCCGTTAGCGCGTTTCAACGGACCTTTGCGGGTGGGGCCCCAAGGTGCGGTGCTGGCGGAAAAGCTCAGCTTTACGGAGCTGACGGTGGAACCCGGAGGGAAGATCCGGGCTTGGGCGGAGATGGCGGGCGGGGAGGGGCCGAGGTCCGGGACTCCCGGCCTGCGCTGATCCAGACGAGGATTATTTCGACTTCGTCAGGCGACGGAAAGTCGGGGAAAACTCGGGGGAATCGGCTTTGCCCTCGATGGGATCGGAGCGACCACGGAAAAGCGCAGCTTCGGAGACAATGAATTTGTTGGTGCGGACATCGCCGAAAAGCTGGGCATTGTCGCAGACCTCAATCGATTCCGTAGCAGTCACGTTGCCCTGCACTTTGCCTCGGATCACGACCTTGGCGGCATGAATTTCGGCTTTGATCACGGCATCCGGGCCGATGGTGAGGGTGCCTTGGGAGATGATTTCGCCTTCAAAGGTGCCGTTGAACTCCAAAGGACCGTCAAATGCGAGGGTGCCCTTGATCTCGACCTGGTCGGTTATCAGAGCGGTGCGACCCGAGGATTCGATGCGGGCGGTGCTCACCTTCGAGGTTTCAGGGTAACTAAAGGTGGCATCCATAGCATCAGATTTGCGTCCGTTGGTACGTGTGAACATTTTTACACAATAACACGGAAAATAGTTTGGATGGCAAGGAGTTTTTTTTGAATAAACTTGGTTGGGCGGCTTTCTTGACAGCGGGTGAGGGGCTTACGCAACCTCCCTGATTCCATGATTCACCACCTCAAGCTTATCCAACTGAAAGGGGGTCTGCCGGCCAACCGGGTGGAAGAGATCATGGTGGAAAGCCGCATCCGCCTCTTAAAAATCCAGGACGTGTTGAGTCTGGCCTGCGGCAAAAAGATCCCCTTAAACGGCCACGATTCCTTCCATGACCTTTTTCTGGCCTTGGAATTTGAAAATAGCCTCAAGCGGACCTCGGCTTTTGATCATCCGCTTTACCACCAATTTGAGAGTCAGGTGCTGAAACCGAACGCCCAGAAGATCGAGGTGTTGGAATTTGAGATGGATCCGGGCAAAGACGTCCGTTTTTCCTGATCGCAAAGCGGGCGCGACGATGGGGCACATGGCTATGCGCCTCCCTTCCCCCGAGGGCAAAGGATTCCAGGCGATTGTGCGGATATTCAACTTAAAATCCCCCCGTCCGGAAGTCATCCTTCTCTCCGTTCGTTTGACTTGAAGTGGACAGTTTCTAGCCTGCTTCGATGATTCGGGCCGTTGCTCAAAAAGTCCTGCGACCCGGCGTGGATTGGTTTCAGCCGACTCCCGTGATGGAGGCCGAACTTAAGCAAATCGAAGCCCGGATCCTGCATCAAGCATCCCAGTTTGATTCCGGCGCAGAGGCCTATGTTCGTTACGCCCTGGAAGGGGGGGGGAAACGGCTACGTCCTGCCCTTGTGCTGTTGGCGGGCAAGGTGGCGGGAGGATGGACCGAATCGATCCGGGATCTGGCCGTGATTGTGGAACTGGTGCATGTCGCTTCGTTGATTCACGACGATGTCCTTGACCGGGCCGATTTGCGGCGTTCTCGCTCGACCTGCAATGCCAAATGGGGAACGGAGCTTTCCGTGCTGTTGGGGGATGCCCTCTTCGCCCATGGGTTGCAGCTGGCAACCAAGCTGGAGGATGCGGAGGTCGCGAGAAAGATTGCGGAGGCCTCCCGCAACCTTTGTGAAGGCGAGATTCTCCAGACCCAGCGACGTTTCGACCTTAACATGTCTACCGCCGACTATCTGCACATGGTGGGTTTGAAAACCGGGGCGCTTTTCCGTGCGGCGGCCGAGGTTCCCTTCGTTTTACACGGATCTTCCGCTTCCCAGCGGGAAGCGGCCCGGTCGTTCGGATACCAACTGGGGCTGGCCTACCAAATTTATGATGATGTTCTTGATTTGGCCGGAACGGATGAGGAAAGCGGGAAAACCCTGGGAACGGATTTGAAAAAAGGAAAATGGACGCTCCCGGTCCTGCATGCCCTGCAGACGTTGCCGGCCGGGGAGTCGGAATCGCTGCGGGCAGGATTGGTGGATGGAAACGACGAGGTGATCTCCAAAATCCACGCCGCCGGCGGAATCCGTTTTTCCATGCGCAAGGCTGTGGAGTTGTTGGAACGGGCCAAGGGGGATCTTCGGGTTCTGGGGGATTCGGAAGGCGAACTGCAGGGACTGATCGAGCGGTTGCAGGCGTTTCTGAGGCCATCGACTGCCTAAGGAGCCTCAGAAACAGGGGAAACCGCCGAAAGCTTCGATTCCGCATTTTTGAAATATCGCCCCTTCTAAACTGAGTCTGACAAGGGTAGGATGACCGGATGTCGGCCGAAACGGCTTTATCCCCCGATCTAGAGAATGGGCCGACCGACGAGGAACTGGTCGCCTCCACCTTGAAGGGGGACCTCGGGGCCTATGACGAACTGATCCGGCGATTCCAAGGCCGTCTTTACGGCGTGATCTATCACCTGACTTCGAACCACGAGGATACGAACGACCTTCTCATGGAGGTATTCGACAAAGCCTACCGGAGCCTACCGACCTTTCGGGGCCAATCCTCGTTCTATACCTGGATTTACCGGATCGCGATCAACCGAAGTTTCAACTTTCTGGATAAAAGAAAAAGGCGACAAGGATCCATGAGTTTGAACGAACTCGATGAGGACGGCTTACCAAAGCTTGATTTGCCCGACATTTCGCCCCAAAACAATCCAAATAAGTCAATTATGCTCAATGAGTTGCAAAATAAATTGAACGAATCCATGCTTAAGCTGTCGAAGGAACATAGAACTGTGGTAACTTTATTTGATATCAAGGACTTGCACATGCCGAGATCGCCAAGATCATGGGCTGTACGGAGGGAACTGTGCGTTCCAGGCTCCACTATGCTCACAAACAATTGCAAAAATCTCTTGGCATCTACCTAAAAAAGTAAAACCATAAGGATTGTACCAATGAGTCAAAAAGAAGATTTCAGCGAACTACAAAAGCTCCTCCAGCTTAAAAGACTGGAGACGCCCGGACCGGATTATTTTGAGCGATTTGTGGACGCTTTCCACATTTATCAGCGCCGCGAGATTCTCCAAAAAGAGCCATGGTATTCCAAGGTGGTGGAGGTTCTCTTTGAACCTTGGGTTGCCGGAGTGCCCCGGTTGGCCACGGTAGCAGCTTCGGTTGCGTGCCTGCTTGGCGGGGTGGCATTTTTTCTCGGCCCCATCCAATCCGGTTCTGTTACCTTGGCGAATGGCAAAGTGGCCCATCCGCGGGGAATCTTGGTGGCGGCATCCCAAAAGGAAGAGTCACTGCAAATCCAGCCCGAGCTCATTGACACGGCCGCTGGCGGGGAAACGACCGAGCTGCGTCCCCTCTACGTGAACGGGCATGGCGCGGTGGCTTATGATTCCCGGCTCGCGTTCTAAACTCCTTCTTTCCTTTTTTCTTCTCCTCGGCGTCCTGACCGCCGGGGGGTGGCTCTTTTTCTCTGGGAAGACAAAAAAAGAAAGTTCCCTGGAATCGGCAAGGGAAATGGTCACGACTGAGGAATTCAAGCCTCGCGAAGTTCAAAGTTCAAAAATTCAAGGCAATATTCAGGGCAACAATGCGGCGGCTTCCCCGGCGACCGGATCTACGGGTGTTTTCGACAAAATCGCATCCGAGGTCAGCGGTGTGTATGAAAAAGCCGCCCCTTCCGTGGTTCGAATCCGGGCTTCCGACGGTCCGGAGCAACTCGCAGGCACAGGGTTTTTCGTCGACAATCAAGGAACCGTCCTGACCGCTTATGCCGTGGTGGGTCAGGCCAAAGAGGCCATGGTGGAAACCGGTGGCCGGACTTTGTCCGCCCGTGTTCTGGGCAGCGACCCGCGCAGCGGCGTAGCTCTGCTAAAAATCAAGGCGGCGGAGACCCCCTTTCTTCTTTTCGGTGAATCAGGCAGTCTCCGTCCAGCTTCAGCCGTGGTCAGTGTGGCATTTCCCTATGACCTCAAGGCGGAGCCCACGTTTGGATTGGTGGCCGGTTTTGATGTCAAATATCTGACCCGCTTTTTTGCCACGACCCACATCCGCGCCAATCTGCCCATCAAACCAGGTCAGATCGGAGGACCTTTGTTGGACAGCCAAGGGAAAGTCGTGGGGATTCTCATGCTGGAAATCGACGAAGGAAAAGCCTGCTATGCCTTGCCCGTGGAGGCTGCGGCCAAGGTGGCGGCGGACATTGAAAAGTACGGCCAACCCAAGCACGGATGGATGGGGGTAGGAGTGATGCCCGACCGGAGTCGACCCGATCGAGGGGCCCCGGTCTTCGTGGACCGCCTGTACAAAGGCACGCCGGCGGAGCGCAGCGGGCTTAAAGCCGGCGATGAGGTGATTTCGATCGGAAACCGCGCAGTGCGGGAGCCCTCCGATGTTCTCGATTCGGCCTTTTTTGCCAGCGTGGGTGAAAAGATTCCCGTGAAGGTGCGGCGCAACGGAAAAGAAGAAACCTTCACCATCACAGTGGCGGCCCGTCCGGAGAGTTCCAGGATCGTGGAGCCGGCGCCTCTTTTCCCCGATACCCCCGGAAGTCGTTCTCCCCAGGGGATCCCAGTCCGGGGAAACTAAATAAAAGATCCCTGAGTCAGGGGGATACATTCCCGCCCGGGCGGGGAAGTAGGTCAAATTCCGGGGGCAAGGTCAGGCCGATTTGCTGCTCCAGAGCCTCCTGTTGGGATTGCCAGAGGGCTATTTCCGGTCCCGCGGAGACTTGGGGACGAAGAGAAACCTCCAATTGACCAAGGAGGGTGCCGTCCCGATTCCAGCCCTGCCATGAGACTTGATCGGAGCCTGGGTTGATCCGGGTGGAGCTGAGGGGTTTGCCATCTGGATACTGGAGCAGGAGAGAGCTTACTTTGCCCGGATTCGCGATGATGGGCCCAAATTGACCCAGTACTTTTTCGTCGGGGTACAGCAAGCGACCTCCAATCAGCCGGTCCTGGTCATACAGGCATTCAGCAAAGGTCTTGCCATCGGGATAGTGGAGAAGGAGCGGGCCGGAAAGATTGTCATTTTTGAAGTTGCCGGACGTGGCCAAGGATCCGTCAGCACCGAAGCTTCGGAACGGGCCGTTCTTTTTTCCGGCACGATAAGTTGTCTCCACCTTGGGTTTTCCATCGGGATGAAATTCACGGACGAGGCCCTCCAGCCTGTCTTCTTTCCAGGATTCCTCGATCTGGAGATCGCCATTTTCTCCCCAAGTCCGGGCGGGGCCGTCTTTTTTGCCGAGCATGTAAAAAGCCTCCGACTTCTTGGCGCCGGTGGGGAAATATTCCGTTGAGAGGCCTTCCATCTTTCCTGCCTTCCAGACTGCGGTATAGCGGAGAGCCCCGTCCGGCCACCATCCCTGGGCGGGACCGTCCAGCTGGTCGTTTTGATAATTCAAGGTGTCCGAAACGGATCCCTCGGGATGAAACAGCTTGGATGGGCCCTGTCTTTTGCCGTCCACCATGGTATGGCAAGCCTTCCGGCTGCCTTCAGGGCTCCAAAGAACCTGTGGCCCGTTCATTTTGCCCGTTTGCATGCGGGCTTCCGCGCTCAAGTTGCCTTGGGGAAAAAAGAACAACCAGTCTCCCTCGGGTAGTCCGTTTCGGATGGGACCTTCAGCGGTTTTCTTTTCATTTTCGTCGAAATCTGTTCGGCGACCGTTCCGCAAGTCGAAAGCCACGACTTCTCGTCGATAAACGGATCCGTTGGCACGGTAAAAGATCAATTCAATTCGTCCCTCTGGAGTCTGCCGGGCGCTGAGAACCATGGCGCCGCCCAGATTTCGGTATGGCCCCTTTCGCAGTACTTCGACGGGGATAAGGGAGGATTCCTGATAATCCCAAATCGGGTCGCCAGAAGGTTGGTCGGGCCCCTGGGGGAACTGTTGGGTGTTTTCGACCGACCTCCGGATGGCCTCGGCCGTCTGGAGTCCCTGAAAAATGGCGTTCAGGATGATGCCCACCTCGCTTTGCGCAAGGGCTCGGACGGGGAGGACGATCAGGCATGCGAGGAGAAAAGGAACGGCGCGCATCGGGACCCAGCCTAGAATTAAGATTAAGATTAGGTAAGCGGGAACATTCGAGGGGCAGGGGCTTGTCCGTGAAGGTGAATGGGACAGGCAGCCAGGGGGCTTGCGGGTTCTGGTAAGATAGGCGATTCCTGTCTTCTGGTGATAGGGACAACGGTCATGGGTCGAATCATGCGTGCGGGCGTTTGGGCCAAGCGCCCCACGCCATCTTATCTGTGGTAGGATA
>RFWS01000043.1 GCA_009921985.1 bacterium
GTAAGTTGGCCGAGTCGAAAGGGCGTTCCGAATGAAATCCTTGCAAGATTGGGTTTATGACCTGGAAGACGGTCCCCTGCGTGTCTGGATGGTGCGAATCGCCCTGTTTCTCATCGTGGTAGGTCTTTCCAGCTGGATAGGACTCCGGGAATTTAACGGCCTCCGAACCTTCGAGGCGATGGATTTGGCCCAGCAGGCCCGGCAATTGGCTGAGGGCAAGGGGTTCACCACCTTGCTGATCCGTCCTCTGGCCTTGTGGCAAATCCGAGCAAACTTAGGCAACCAGGCGCCGCCGGTCACCGCGTTTCCCGAATCCCTCTCGCAACCACTTTATCCATTGGTACTCGCAGGATGTTTCAAAGTGGCCCTAGTCAGCCGGCTCATTTCCTTCGAGCTTTCCTCCGAGGCGCTTAAGTCCTTCCGTTTGTATCCCCCAGATCTTGTGGTACTAGGGTTGCAGCTTGTGCTTTTGGTCGCCACCACTTTTCTGGTGTATTCCTGGGCGCATAGACAATTCGATGTCGGGACCGGCGTTCTGGCGGTGGTGTTTTTTCTGGGTAGTTCCCCCCTCTGGAATCAGGCCGTCTCTGGAGGAGAGGCCTTGCTGAACATGTTCCTTTACGCACTCGCGGGGTGGTTCTTTTGTCAGGGATGTTGCCGCGATGAGGAGGCCGAAAATTCCGGAGCCCCGAGCACCCCATGGCCCTGGTATTTGGGCGCCGGGTTGGCTCTGGGGGCCACTGCGTTGGTTCAACTGGTGCAAATTTGGGTAGTGCTGACGGCGTTCGGCCTTGCCTGGGTGATTCTGCGGCGTGGTTCCGGAGTCTTGGCGATCGGATTGCTGGTGGGGGTTGGATGTTTCGTTGGCTGGCTGGTTCGACTCTGGTGGGTGACCCGGAATCCAATCGGCCTGAACTGGGGTTTTCTGCTGGCAGATTCCGCCCGTTTTCCCGGCGAGGCGATTTGGCGGACTTACACTTTTGACATGGAGAAAACCGATATCTGGCGGAGATTAGGGGGCGCCGTGCTGCGCGGTTCTGCCGATCTGATTTCGCAAGGCCCAGCCCTGGTGGGGAATGCGGTGCCGGGCACGCTTGCACTGCTCGCAGGTTTGCATGCCTTCCGCCGATCTTCTGCCGCGGCCGGTAGGAATTTGTGGGGAGGAGTCGCGGTTGTCCTGATTTTCGTCACCGCCTTCGTGCAACGGGCACCCAAGCTGGACGGGCATGCCATTTTGATGGGACTTTTGCCGGCTGCCTGTGTTTATGGGGCCGCTTATCTCTGGATTGTCATCGAACGCTGGAGGCTGCATCTGGAGCTTTTGGGGCGGCTGTTTGCTATCCTGGTGGGCTTGGTGGCGGTTTGGCCCACCTTTGCCCGCCTGCTTCTTCCTGAACCGGCACTGTTTGCCTACCCACCCACGTATCCACCCATTTTTCTGTTTATGAAATCGTGGTTTGAGCCCGGGGAATTTCAAGCCTCCGATTTGCCGGCTGCGGAGGCATGGTATGCCGAGCAGCCCACATTGTGGCTTCCCATGACCCGCGAGGACTTCTTGAAAATTCATGACCGAGTTTCACCTGTTTTCAGTATTCTTCTGACTCCTGCGAGTTCGGATGTGCGAATGTACAGCCAGATGCTCTCCGAAAATTCTGAATGGAGGGAATGGGCCGATTTAATCCGAAGGCAAAAACCGCCCTCCGATTTGCCACAGGCTTTTGCTACTTCCTTGCCCCCAAATAATGAGTACTTATTGCTTTCAATACAAAAAAGGTGGAACTAATTGATATATAGTGACTAAAACAAAAATAGCAAATTTAGGTACATACTTATTGGGTGGATATTAAAGGGGAATACCAATAGATAGTGTCTTTTGGTTGATGCTTTATCCCTTAAACTAAAATCGGGGAAATGGCCGGAGTACCCGAAATCCGAAAAGCTTATTCGATAATTTTTGGCGGATTTTTCTTTCTATTTTTTTCAATTTTATCGGGAGATTTAGGCTTGGCTCAGATTCAGGGGTCGGCGGGCCAAATGGACACAAAACCTTTTTCCGCAACTGTTGCCCTCCGCGAAGGATATGACAGCAATCCCTTAACTCAGTCCTATCAGAGTACTCAGGATATCCAGTCCTCAACGTATACTTCGGTGCAGCCTTCGGTGAATTACAATTACGACGGGTTACAAGCATACGCCGCCTTGCGGTACGATTTCTCCGGAACCTACTATCCCAGCCTCAACCAATCCTACGACATCCAATATGCGCAAACTTTGCAGGGCCGATACACCTATCAATTTGATCCACGAACCTCGCTGAGTGCAGCCAATAACTTTGTTTATACAGAACAACCCCAACTGGCGGCTTTTGTGCAGCAAGGAATCTCGCCCCTTGTGCAGACCAACGCCTCCGGCCTTTCCTCGACCATAAATAATCTGGCTACTTTGGAGTTGGATTATCGGGTAACCGACCGTCTTTCCATGATCACCAAATGGAATAATACAGTGGTCAGTCAGGGGGGGAGTACCGCAAGCAGCGGCAATTACATGAACAACGGGGCTTTTCAGCAATTCCGTTTGGATTTTACCCCCGAGACCGTGGGCACCTTCACCTTTGATTACCAGCTTTACGACTACAACAATGACAACACTTACCGGGATAATCAGCAGGTTTCCTTTAGCGTTGGGGCAGATCACACCTTTTTGCCAGAGCTGTCTTTTAGTGGGCGCGTGGGAATCCAATTGAATGACAACTTTGGGTTGGCGGATAATACCAACCTCATTTCTGCCGGAGGGTTGGGTAGTGGAGAACAGGAAATCGGGGCAACTCCATTTGCCTCCATTTCCTCGACATGGAGTTACGAACAACGAAGCTTCATGTCCGCCGGCTTTTCCATGCAGGTACAGCAATCCAATTTAAACACATCCTCTGACTCGGAGGCCTACACCCTCAATTTAAATTGGGATCATCAATTTACAGAAAAATTTTCTGTGATTCAGAGTTTTTTCGTCAATCTTGCCGTATTTACGCCCGAATTGACTCAGCAGCAAACTCAAAACCTATATCCAGGGGCCACATACCAAGGCAGCGGGCAACAGACAACGGTGACCTACCAGTGTAAATTTGCCTATCAATTTCTACCTTATCTCTCGGCGGAATTGGGGTGGACCTACAATAGTTATGGGAATTATTTTGATTTAAACAACGGAAATGGAGGAAGTTACACCAGAAACCAGGTTTATCTTGGGCTGCGCGGAACCTATTAATTGCGAAAAAGGGTTCTTGGTTTAGGGTTAATGTCATGAGTGATCAGCGCAATCCTATGCCTTCCTACGGAGGAGGTTACGGATATGGCTATGGTGGAACGGGATCAAACGAGGCCTCCTTTCACGTAAACGACCTCTGGCGAGTCATAAGAAACCGGTGGCCAACATCTGTCACCATCCTTGTTCTGGTGCTGGGAACCGGTTTTGTGGTGACAAAACTCCAGCCAAAAATCTATGAATCTTCGGCCGTATTGCGTGTGGAGAAAGAAGCCAAGGATTTGCAGGTGTTTCAGTCAAGCTTTGAAGGGTTTGACCCCATTTTTTTTCAAACCGAATTTGAGATGATCCAGAGCAAAAAAGTCCTTTATCCGGTAATCGAAAAGCTTGGCATTGCCTCCCGTCTGAGCAAGGAAATGGAGCTCCCCGAAGGTTCTATTACCGACGATCAAGCCTTCCAAATTTTTCGTAAAGCCAAACTTCAGGTGCAGCCCTTCCGGAACACCAAGCTGATTGAGGTGGTTTGCCAAAGCACGAAACCGGATGAGGCTGCTCTTTACGCCAATACCATTGCGGATTCCTACGAGGAAGTTCGTCGGTCGGAAATCACCGGGCGTAGCGATGCGGGCCTGAAGGCTTTGGCGGGCGAGGTGGAAAAGCAGAAAGAACTGGTTTCCGCTGCCGCGGCTAAAGTAGAGAAGCTTCGCAAAGATTTGAAAATTGATGAGCTGCCCGGTGCCACCGCCCAAGTCCAGTCCACAACTTTAGCGGATCAGGAAATTCAGAGAAAAGACTCCCAACTCAGCGAGCTTCGGGCCGACATGATTTCTCGAAAAGTGAGACTGGAAAAGGTGGCCGATCTCAGCATCGAACAACTCGAATCCACTCTGCCGGCCCTCAACCTTGAAGATCCCACCACAGCCTCCACCAAACAGCAGTATTTGCAGGCCTTACAAAATGTTGCGCAGATGCAAAAACAAGGATACGGGAAAAAGCACCCGGAAATGCAGGGGGCGCTCAAGGTCGTGGCCGAGCGGAGGGATCAGCTCAATAAACTGGTGGCCGGCATCCGGCGGGCCCTGGAAATCGATCTCAAGGTGGCCCAAGCGAAGGTTGAGGCCCTGGAAAAAGAGGTTACCGACTTAAAGGACAAGTTGCGCGAAGACCGAACCGACCGATTGGCTCCCTATAGCGAGGCGCGGAGGGATTTGGAGACACAAAGCCAACTCCTCGACGTGTTGACCTCGCGGTATCGGCAGCAGGCCGTGGAGTCTAAAATTGAAACCCGACCGGTCCAGATTGTGAATCGGGCGGAGCCTTCGGTCCGACCGGTGAAACCCAGTCTTAAATTAAATTTGGCCCTCAGCATGGTGGTTGGAATGGTCCTTGGTTTAAGCCTGGCCTTTTTTATCGAGTATCTTGATACCAGCATCAAAACGATGGATGACGTGGAACGCTATTTGGGGCTCAGTGTGTTGGCGGTCATCCCTAAGGGGGCAAAGTTCCTAACCCAAGATGACCCCAATTCCCGCTTTGCTGAAGGATATCGTATTTTGTGTGCCAAGTTGAACCTTACGGGGGCGCGCGAATCCGCGCGTTCGATCACGGTGCTGAGCGGAGGACCTGGTGAAGGGAAATCCACCACCGCCTTTAATCTTGCCTGGGTCTGTGCGCAGAGTGGCATGAAAGTTTTGTTAGTGGATGGAGATATTCGCCGCCCGTCCATGCATGGGGCGGTGGGCTTGGAAAACACCCTGGGTTTAGGTGAGTTTCTCGCCGGACAGGCCTCTTTGGACGAGTTGATCCAAAGCTGCAATATTCCCAACATAGAAATCCTTACGGCGGGCAGTCTGGGTCCGGAAGATCTCGGGGGATTTAGCCGTGCCCGGTTTAGTGCTCTTTTGGAAATTTGCCGCCCCAACTATGATGTCATCGTGGTGGATTCGCCGCCCGTCTTGGGAATCAGTGATGCTTCGGTTATTAGTCAGGAGGTCGACGTGACTCTTTTGCTGATTCAGCACCGGCGTTATCCTCGAAATGTTTCCCAACGCGCCAAGCGGGTGATCGATGAAGTGGGGGGCAAGTTGTTTGGGGTCATCCTCAATAACGTGAATATCAAGACAGATGACAATTATTATTATTATGCGGGATATTCTTCCTCGTACTATGGATATCGGAAGCGGACGCCGCGCGCCCAGTCAAGCAAAAGGGTTTCCGATCCGATGACTTCCACGGCATTCGTTCCGGCAGAAAGTGCCGTCGAGGATGAGTCGGGGTCTGTGGCGAGCCAATCGGACTCGCAGGAAATACCGCCTCCAGCGTATCGCATTGTTCAGAACACACCCTCCCAAGAGGATTCAGAAGATCGTTTTTAAGATGCCTAGTTTTTTAAAAACGATTTCACCCTGCTTCATTCTCCTGGCATCTTTATCAGGAAATGCTCTCAATGCTCAGAATCTAAGTTTAGGTGGAGCCAATTCCTCTGTTTTTCAGCAGAATCCTGCCTCGAGCCCTGTGGATGGAGGCGTGTCTCCTGACCCCATGGGGGGGGCGCTGGCAAAGGCTGCGAGTCCTTTGGTTGCCGAGATTGACACCAGCGATCTCCTTCGAGGGGGCGACACTCTCATCATTCGGCTGACGGGTGTTCCCACTGCGGACCAAGGGATCTTTGAGGTCAAAATTGATGAAAGCGGCAAGGTTTCCATGCCTTACATTGGAAGTGTTCCCGCGGCAAACCACACCACCGTCCAATTAAAAAAAACCATCGAGGAGACCTACATACAGCAGGAGATCTTCACCAATCCCAACGTCACAGTGGACCTGAAAGAGCAACGTTTTGTTGATGTCACCGGAGAAGTGAGAATGCCGCAACGAGTTCCTTATACCAAGGATCTGACCGCTTTGGGTGCGGTTGCGGCGTGCGGTGGTTTTACGGATTTTGCCAACCGAAGAAAAGTTAAACTGACCCAAGGAGGCGTGACCCGCGAATTTAATGCCAAGGATATTCAGGTGGATCCAAGCCGGGACATTCGATTGACCCCCAATGACAAGATCCACGTGGACCGGAGCATCTTCTGAGGCGAAGGATCGGTCTTTTTGGGGGATCTTTCGACCCTTTTCACCTCGGCCATTTTCTCGTTGGCAGGATGGCCGCGGAAATGTTTGGCTTGGAAAAGGTTGTTTTTATCCCTTGTGCCCATTCCCCTCTCAAAAGGGTTCGGCCGGTGGCGGGGGATCGTGCCAGACTTAAGATGTTGCAATCAGGGTTGCTTGACCAAGATTGGGCGGAGGTTTCCGACTGGGAGGTCCGTCGGGGAGGTATTTCCTACACCATCGACACGATTCTGGAGTGGGAGAAGCGGGAGTTTGGTTCCTCGCTTTTTTGGATCATGGGCTCAGATCAGTGGGCACAATTACCTTCCTGGAAGAATCCCCTGGAATTACGACGCAAAGCAGGTTTTCTGGTTTTTCCCAGACCCGAAAGGCCCAGAAAGCGAAAGGGTTTTTTGATGAAGGAAATTCCTTTCCGGATTGATTTGTCGGCCACGGAAATACGTCAACGCATCACGCGAAGGCAAGCGATCCAAGGCATGGTGCTGCCCTTGGTGGAGCTTTTGATCAGGCGGAACGGTTGGTACCGGTGAATCTGGAAGGGGAGGAACTGGCCCGGAGATGTCGGGTCTTGGCTGACAATAAAAAGGCGGTGGAGCCGGTTCTTCTGGATTTAAGAGAGGTGGGCGGACCCAGCGAGTTTTTTCTGATTGTTTCCGGAGAGAGCGAGCCACATCTCAAGGCCATTGCCGGCGAAGTGGAGAAGGGGGTCCGGGAGGAAAGCGGGCGAAAACCTTTCCGTATCTCGGGCAATTCCCCTAGCCAATGGATGATTTTGGATTACGGGGATGTGCTTGTGCACATCATGCATTCCCAAAAAAGAAAATTTTACCGGCTCGAGGATCTGTGGGGTGATGCGGCGCGACTGGAACTGTAACGACCTACATTTCCTCAAGAGTTGGGATTCCGAGTAGGGACAGGCCTTCCCTTAATATTTCCCCCGTCAATCCCACCAGGGTTAGGCGGGAGTCGCGCAATGCCGGCAACTGGAGAACCGGGCAGGCCTCAAAAAAGCGATGATACTGACCAGCCAATTCATAGAGGTAGCCGCAGAGGTGATGGGGCTTTCGATCGGCTGCGGCGAGCTCCACGGCGTCTCCGAAACGAAGAAGAATCCGGGCCAATCTCTCCTCCTCCAGCTGGGAAATTTTTACCGGGGCATCGGGCCTTTTCTGCAGGCCGGCTTTTCGGAGGATGGAACGGGTGCGGACATAGGCATTCAGGATATAGGGAGCGGTGTTGCCATCAAAGGCCAACAGCTTCTCCCAAGTGAAGACATAGTCGAGATTCCGGTTGGGAAGCTGGTCGGCGTATTTGAGGCTGGCGATCCCGAGTAAATCCGCCTTGGTCTCCAGGTCAACCGGGGAAAGGTCGGGGCGTTTGGTTTGGAGAATGGCTCTGGCGCGTTCCCGGGCCTCGTGGAGGAGGTCGATCAGTTTGAGGGGGGTCCCATCCCGGCTTTTGAGGGGTTTCCGGTCGGGGCCCAGAATGGTTCCAAACCAGACATGCTCGAGGATCGCCTGGCAGCCCGATCGCCGGGCCGTGTCAAAAAGCCAACGGAAATGAAGCTGTTGCCGCGCGTCGGTCACATAAATGATGCGGTCGGCCTTAAGTTCGGCGGCTCGATATCGGATAGCGGCCAGATCGGTGGTCGCGTAGAGGAAAGCACCATCGGACTTTCGAATCAAATACGGCTCTTCGGCGATCTCCGGGTTGCGCACCACCACCGCGCCTTGGCTGGTTTCCGCGATGTCTTTGTCCAATAAGTCCTGAACCACCCCGGGGAGATCCTCGTGATACGCGCTTTCCCCGCGGACGGAGTCAAACCTGACGTCCAGACGCTCATAAATCCTGCGAAAGTGTTCTGCGGATTTTTCACAAAAAAGACGCCAGTCCTGCAGGCGCTCCGGATCCCCCACCTGAAGGGCGGCAAGTTCCGCCCGGGCCTGTTCCATTTTGGCCGGATCGGATTCCGCGTGTTGGTGGCCCTGCTTGTAAAACTCCTCAAGTTGATCGATGGCCCGATCGCTTTCGATTGGGGGTCGCCCGGCGGCACGGTAGGCGAGGAGAAGTTTGCCGAATTGGGTGCCCCAGTCCCCCAAATGGTTCACGCGCGTGACCCGATGGCCCAGTCGAGTCAAAAGGCGGGCCAGGCTGTCGCCCAGAAGGGTGCGAGTCAAAAGGCGGGCCAGGCTGTCGCCCAGAAGGGTGGACCGGATGTGGCCCACATGCATCGCCTTGGCGATGTTGGGAGAGCTGAAGTCGATCACGATGGTTTCCGGCTTGGTCACCTTTGGAATTCCGAGATCCGGATCCCTGCGCAAGGCGTCGAGGGCATGTCCCACGGCCTCCGGGCCCACGCGATAGTTGACAAAACCGGCGCCGGCTACGGCTGGTTTTTCCCATCCCTCCGGGGGGAAGCATTCTTTGCAAAGGCGCTCCGCCAGTTCCCGCGGATTCTGCTTCGTGGCTTTGGCGGCCACCATGGCGAGATGGGTTTGGAAATGTCCGTGACGCTCGTCCGTGCAGGGACGAACCCACGGCTCGGGGGGTAGGTCGGGAAAATTTCTGGCCGCCCAGGCGGAGACGATTTGCTCCAGTTCGATCCGGAGGGACATCAGCTGGCCCGAAAGATGGTGAGGATGTCTTCCGGGCCTTTGGCTTCCAGAATCTTTGTTTTCACCCCCCGTCGGTTAAAAAATTTGGCCACGGTGGCCAAGGTCTGCAGATGAACTTGGGCCTGGTCCCCGGGCACGAGAATCAAAAAGAAAAGCTTAACCGGCTTTCCGTCCATGGCCGCGCAATCGATGCCGGCC
>RFWS01000044.1 GCA_009921985.1 bacterium
TTCAATTTTGAAGTCTTGTACCAATCCAGCAGGATCCGGGTGGGGGTGTTGAGCTTGAGTTGATAACACTCCTTCAAGCTGCACCAGCGATAATCATCGGCTTCGGGGTTGAGGGTGACTTTTGTTTGTGAGGTTTTGACGAGGTAGTTGAGGAGGACGAAATGAGCCGGTTTGTAAAATTCCTTGGAGCGGATGCAATCCTGGGCGAGGGCGAATTCAATCCCGGTAATTTTCAGGCCGGTCTCCTCCAGGATCTCCCGCTTCAGGGCTTTTTCGGCGGATTCGCCCGGTTTGATTTTTCCGCCCGGGATTCCCCAGAGGCCCGACCATTTCAAGGTGTGGAGCATAAGAAGCTTTTTGCCCGGCCCGACGATTAGGGCGCCCACGGTGGGAGTCGGGGGAATGAGTTCGGGGACAGAGTGACGCTTCAGAATTTCCGCCACGGCGAACATGTCCGGGGCCACGTGGTCAGGCAGGGATTTCTGGAGTTTCGGGAGGGAGTCGTATCCGGTGAGGACGGCACAAGAGCGAACGCCCCCGTGGCGGGCGGTGGCAACATCATGCTGCATGTCGCCCACAAACAGGGTCTCCTCGGGACGAAGTTTGTGTTTCTTTAGAATCCCGTGAATGGCATCCCTTTTGTCGGGGACACCGGCATAGGTCTCCCGAAAAAAGTGATTCACCCCAAGGCGACGGGATTGATCCTTGAAATCAGCTTCGTGGACGGTGCTGAGGAGAAAAACGGGCAGATCGTTGGAGTGGCAGTATTCAAGAATCTCGCGGGCACCAGGAAGAAGAGAGACGGAATGGTGGAGTTCCCGGAACACCTCGCGGAAGATTTGTTCCAACTCCCGGATGGGGGCGTGGGGAATGTGCTCCCTGTAAAAACCCTCGTAAGGAAGGTAGAACTTTTCCCGAAAGGTCTGGCGATCAAAGGGCGGCTTGCCGTGGGCGGCGAAGACGCGATTGGTGGCTTCCAGAACAGGGGTTAGGTCGTCCACGAGGGTGCCGGACCAATCGAAGATTAGATTTCGAATCATGAACAGTAGGCGTTCCTTAATGTTAACGTATCACGGGAACGAAAGTTCCAATTAAAAAATTAAGAGTGATAATCCTGCAAGGCGCGGACGGTGAGGCCGTGTTGGCGCAAGGAGCGGATGCCTTCGAGGCTGGCCTCGGCGGCGGCAATGGTCGTCATGACGGGGATCCGTTGGGCGAGGGCGCAGGTGCGAATCTGAACCTCTTCGCTCCGAGCGACGGCTCCGGCGGGGGTGTTGATCACGAGGGTGATTTCCCGGTTTTTCATCAGGTCAACGATATTAGGGCGACCCTCGGACAGTTTGAGGAGGGGGGTGACAGGGATGCCCGCATCGGTCAACTGGCGGGCGGTGCCCTTGCTGGAAACGATGCGAAAACCGAGTTCGTGGAGCCCCTTGCCGAGGCGGACGGCGGCGGTTTTGTCGCTGTCGCGAACGCTCAAAAAGATGGTGCCGGACATGGGGAGGGCCGGTTGGGCGGCCATCTGGCTTTTGGCGTAGGCCAGGCCGAACGATTGGTCGATACCCATGACCTCGCCGGTGGACTTCATCTCCGGGCCGAGGAGAATGTCGGTCCCGGGGAATCGGGCGAAAGGGAAAACGGCTTCTTTTACCGAGAAATGGGAGGGAACAATCTCCGAGGTGAAGCCGAGTTCGCGCAGGGTTTTTCCGGACATCACCCGGGCGGCAATTTTGGCCAGAGGTTTGCCAATCGCCTTGCTGACAAAAGGGACGGTACGGGAGGCACGGGGATTAACCTCGAGGACGTAGACCGCTCCCTTTTGGACGGCAAACTGGATGTTCATGAGGCCACGGACCCCGAGTTCCCGGGCCAAGGCGAGGGTGGCGGAGCGTATCTCGTCGATGACCTTTTCCGGAAGGGAGTGGCTGGGGATGACGCAGGCGCTGTCGCCGGAGTGGACACCGGCTTGTTCGATGTGCTCCATGACGGCACCGATGACGGCATCCTTGCCGTCGGCCACGCAGTCGACATCCACTTCCGTGGCGTCCTCAAGGAAACGGTCCAGCAGGACGGGGCGACCTGGGGCCACCTCGGTGCATTCCTGCATGTAGTTGCGTACCTCATCCTGCGAATAGACGATCCGCATGGCACGGCCGCCGAGAACGAAGGAGGGGCGAAGTAAAAGGGGGAATCCGATCTTTTTGGCGATGGCGACAGCTTCGTCGGGGTTATTAGCGGTGCCGTTGGGTGGTTGTCGGAGGCCAAGCTTGTCGAGAAGGGCAGAGAAGAGTTTTCGGTCTTCCGCGCGTTCGATGGCCTCCACGGGAGTGCCGAGGATGCGGAGTCCGGCGGCCTGCAGTTCCGAGGCGAGGTTCAGCGGAGTCTGACCACCGAACTGAAGAATGATGCCTCGAATAAGATCGTCCTTGTTTTCGGCCCGATAGATATGGATGACGTCCTCGGCGGTGAGGGGTTCGAAGTAAAGCTTGTCCGAGGTGTCGTAGTCGGTGGAGACCGTCTCGGGGTTGGAGTTGACCATGATGCTTTCGAAACCGTCCTCCCGGAGGGCAAAGCTGGCGTGGACGCAGCAGTAATCGAATTCGATGCCCTGGCCGATGCGGTTGGGCCCCCCGCCGAGGATGAGAATCTTCGGTTTTTTCGTGGGGCGGGACTCGTCATCGTCCGCATCGTACGTGGAATAGAAGTACGGGGTGTAGGCCTCAAACTCCGCGGCGCAGGTGTCGACAAGGCGGTAGGTGGGGAGGAGCTTCTGTTTTTCCCGCCAGGCACGTACGGTGCGGGCGCGGGTGAAGAGTTCCGTCTCCGGGCCAGGCAAAAGCCAGGCGAGATCGAGGTCAGAGAGGCCGGCGAGGCGGGCTTCCCGCAGGAGAGGGAGGGCAGTGGGATTGCCGAGCCAGGATTCCTTTTCGATTTTTCGGGCCATTTCGGTGATTTCGCGAACGTTGTCGAGGAACCATGGGTCAATGGCGGTGATCTGGTAAATCTTCTCGACGGTCCAGCCCTGGTTGAAAGCGTGGCTGAGATACCAGAGCCGGGCGGGGTTGGGGGTGCGTAACTGGTTGGTGAGTTGGTCTTCCGGAAGAGGCGTGGTGCGGGAACCCAGATCCAGCCTTCCCTCCTTGCCTTTGAGGTCAAGGGAGCGGAGGGCCTTCATGAAGGACTCGCGGAAGGTGCGGCCGATGCCCATGGCCTCGCCGACGCTTTTCATGGAGGTGGTAAGCACCGGTTCAGCTCCGGGAAACTTTTCGAAGGTGAAGCGCGGGATCTTGGTGACGACGTAGTCGAGGGTTGGCTCGAAGGAGGCCGGAGTTTCCCGGGTGATGTCGTTCTTCAGCTCGTCGAGGGTGTAACCCACGGCCAGTTTGGCGGCGATTTTGGCAATGGGGAACCCGGTGGCCTTGGAGGCGAGGGCGGAGGAGCGGGAGACGCGCGGATTCATCTCGATGACGACCATCCGGCCGGTGCGGGGGCAGACGGCGAACTGGATGTTGGAGCCGCCGGTTTCCACGCCAATCTCCCGGATGACGGCGAAGGAGGCGTCCCGCATGCGCTGGTACTCGCGGTCGGTCAGAGTCTGGGCGGGGGCGACGGTGATGCTGTCGCCGGTGTGGACGCCCATGGGGTCAAAGTTTTCGATGGAGCAGATGATGACGCAGTTGTCTGCCCGGTCCCGCATCACCTCCATCTCGTACTCTTTCCAGCCAAGGAGGGACTCCTCCACCAGAATTTCCGAGGTGGGGGAGGCGTCGAGGCCCTTGGCGGCGATGGCCTCGAACTCCTCGCGATTGTAGGCGATGCCGCCCCCGGTGCCGCCGAGGGTGAAGGCCGGGCGGATGATGAGGGGAAAGGTGCCGATCTTGGCCATGGCGGCGCGGGCCTCTTCCATGGTGTGGGCGGTGGCGGAGCGGGCGCACTCCAGGCCGATTTTCTCCATGCAATCCTTGAAGAGTTGGCGATCCTCGCCCTTGCGGATGGCCTCCACCTGGGCGCCAATTAGTTTCACGTGGTGTCGGGTGAGGGCACCGGACTGATGGAGGGCCATGGCGGTGTTAAGGGCCGTCTGGCCTCCGAGGGTGGGGAGAAGGGCGTCCGGCTTTTCCTTGGCGAGGATGTGTTCGACGACTTCCGGTGTGATAGGCTCGATGTAGGTGCGGTCGGCGAATTCGGGATCGGTCATGATCGTGGCCGGGTTGCTGTTAACGAGGATGACCCGGTATCCCTCCTCGCGCAGGGCCTTGCAGGCCTGGACACCGGAGTAGTCGAACTCGCAGGCCTGGCCGATGACAATCGGGCCGGATCCGATGATGAGGATTGATTTTATGTCTGTCCGGCGAGGCATGTTGTTCAAATTCTAAAGCTTGGAGGGTGAAGAAGGAAAGGGGAGATCGACTAGGATGAAGATTAAAATGAAGTAAGTTTGGGAAGAGTGTCCTGATGCTTGAGAAGGCTGTCTGACCAAGGCAACCCTACTGGAAGAAATAGTGCAGGGCTTCGGCGATGCCGATACCACCGGGCGCGCGGGCGAGGTAACCACCCTCCCTTTTGACCTGGGCCAGAACTTCTTCATGGGAATTGGAAGGGCAGGCGAGATAGTGGCCGCATCGGCGGGTGAGCATGGAGAGGTCGTTGAGGTTGTCCCCGGCCACAAAAGTGGTCTCGGGGCCGAGATCCAGGAGCGATTGGACATGGCCGAGGCAGGAACCCTTGTGGTAGTCGGCATGGGCAAAACGGAAATAAGGACCGTTCCGGACGGTGAGGATCTCAGGCCGGTCCTTGAGAATCTCTCGCACCATCTTTTCGGCGTGGGCGATGCCGTCGGATGACTCCACCACGAGACCGATCGCGCCGACGTCAGGGATGACGGTGACATCCTCGTGGCAACCGACTTCCTTCTCGATACGCTCCAGGATGGCCCCGTGCCGGCCGAACAGGGCTTCATGAACCTCGTTGCAGGTGCGGTTCCATTTTTCCACGGAGCGGGCTTCCTTGCCCTCGACGCGGTGAATTTCCCGTTCCACCGTGACGATCCAATCCGGAAAGACCGGGGCCTGATGATGTAGCAAGGCTTCCCGCAAGCCTTCCCAGGAGCGGCCGGTGGCCACCACCCAAGAAACATTATTCTTCTGCCGGACGCCTTGGAGCCAGTCGAAAAAGCCCGGGGCCAGCGGTGCCGTGGGGTCCTCGGTGGTGAGGGTGCCGTCGAAGTCGGTGCAGACGAGCCCGGGTTTCAATGCGGGAGGTTGAGTTCGTAGTGCAGGGCGGAGGCGACGAAAATGGAGGCGGTTTCCGAGCGGAGGACCAGCGGGCCGAGGGAAGCGGGGCGAAAACCGGCGGAACGGGCTCGGCCGATTTCTGCGGGGCTAAAGTCACCTTCCGGACCGATGAGGACGTCGAGGGCTTTCACCGGGTCGGTTTTCTTGGCCTCTGCCACCAAGGTGGAGAGGGGTCGGGCTTCTGGCTGAAGGGAGCCAATGATGCGGGCGATCGGCGGAGCTGGATCCGGGGTGGAGAGAAAGGTGTCGAGAGGAGCGGGCTCGGGGATCTTGGGGAGCCAGTTTTGTCCTGACTGTTTGCAGGCGGCGAGGGCGATGGACTGCCAGCGGGAGGAGATCCGCTTTTCCCCCTCGGGCTTGGAAACCGAGCGTTCTGAGGCGATCGGCCAGATTTCTGAAACGCCCAGTTCAGTAAGTTTCTGGATGAGAAGTTCCATGCCGGCGGGCTTGATGAGGGCTTGGCCGAAACGGATCCGGCAGGAAGGGCGTGGTGTTTTGGCCGTGGAGAGGGTCTCAAAGCCGACGCATTCCGGATCGACGGAAGTCAGGCGGACACGAACCTCGGTGCCGTGGCCGTCAAAGACGGCGGCGGAATCGCCGGAACGAAGGCGCAGGACGTGGACGGCGTGGTGGGACTCCTCCGCGGAAAGGTGACCGAGGGCGAGGGTGGGTTGGTAAAAGCGGTGGCCGGCCACAGGTCAGCCCTTGAACAGTTTGCGGGCTTTTTCGAGGAAGGAGTGCCCCTCCGGATGGGTGAACTCATCACAGAGGCGGGAAAAGTTTTCCAGGGCCTGTTTTTGGGCGGCGTTGAGGTGTTTGGGAATTTCCACGCGGACCCGAACATGGAGGTCCCCCTGACCTCGCCCGGAAAGGGAGGGAACGCCTTGGCCACGGAGCCGGAACACTTTGTCGGAGGCGGTGCCGGCGGGGATTTTGAGATTCAGCTCCCCATCAAGGCTAGGGACGCTGATCTCCGCACCCAGGGCGAGTTGGGCGAATGAAACGGGAACCTCGCAAAAAAGGTCGTCTTCCTGCCGCTCGAACACGGGATGGGAGCGGACGGAAAGAACCACGTAAAGATCGCCGGCAGCACCACCCCGGGTGCCGGCTTCTCCCTGTCCGGAAGAACGAAGGCGGGCGCCGGTGTCGACCCCGGATGGAATTTTGAGTTTGATCCGGGCGTTTTGCTCGACCCGGCCTTCCCCGTGGCAGTGCTTGCAGGGATGTTCGATCGATTGGCCGGCTCCCCCGCACTTCGGACAGGGCTGGGCAATGGAGAAGAAGCCCCGGTTCACAGCCACCTGGCCTTGGCCCCGGCAGGTGGCGCAGGTGACGACCTTGGAACCGGAGGCGGCACCGCTGCCATCACAGTGGGAGCAAGGGGAGGGGCGCCGGATGGTGATCTCCTTTTCGCAGCCTTGCACGGCTTCCATGAAATCGATCTCGAGATCGTACCGGAGGTCGGCTCCCTGGGTGGAGCGAGAACCGCGACGCCGACCCCGACCACCTCCGCCCCCGCCAAAGGCATCCTCAAAAATATCCCCGAAGATGGTGCCACCCATTCCACCGGATCCGAAGACTTCGCGGAACAGCTCAAAAGGGTCATGAAAACCGCCCCCAGGCATGCCCCCGCCAGGGGCAAAGGCCTGGTGACCAAAACGGTCGTAGGCTTCCCGCTTCTGCGGATCGGAAAGAACCTCGTAAGCCTCGCCGATCTCCTTGAATTTTTCCTCGGCCTTTTTGTCTCCTTTGTGTTTGTCGGGATGATGTTGAAGGGCGAGCTTGCGATAGGCCTTCTTGATTTCCTCTTGGGTGACGCTGCGAGCGACGCCAAGCACCTCGTAGTAATCTTTTTTGGCGGCCACGGATCAGGCTGACGGTTGGCCCGGAGCGACAGTGACGACACTGGCTGGACGGAGGAGGCGGTCGCCCAACTTGAAGCCGCGGCGCCGCTGATGCAGGACGGTTCCCTCTGCTTTCCCGGGGGCAGGCTCTGTCCCGATGGCTTCATGAAGATGCGGATCAAAGGGTTTGCCGACGGCATCGATGGCGGTCACGCCATGGTCGGTTAGAAAGCGTTCAAATTGGCTTTGGATCAGTTTGAGGCCGGAAACCACCGAGGCAACGTCCGGGGCGGATGCGGCGGCCTGCAAACCAAGTTCAAGATGGTCGAGGAGGGGAAGAAAATCGGAGAGAATGGACTGGTTGGCGTACTTTAGTGATTCCTCCTTTTCCCGGGTGAGGCGTTTGCGGGAATTTTCAAAATCGGCGCGGACCCGGAGGAGTTGGTCTTTCAGCGAAGCGATTTCTGCAGCCGTATCAGTTTGGGGTGAGGTCGGGGCGGCGGCGACCGCTGGGGCGGGTTGGCCGTCCGGAAGGACGATTTTGGGCTCATTGGACGGCGATCCGGTGGGTTGAGAGTGTTTGGCTTTCATGACTTTAGATTAAAAAAGACATTAGGATAAGACGCAGAAGTTATTGTATGGAAAGGGGATGTCAACAGGATGAGAGTGATTGATGCCCCCTCTTTTTTACAAGTTTTGTCGCAGCTTGAGAAAAAATCCAATTCTTATACAAATGTGTAATGGAGTCCGCTGAGAGAATTTTGAAGTTTCTGCGGAGCTACACGGAGAAGCACCGGCGGCCGCCGACGGTGCGGGAGATCCAGCGGGCGGTTGGATTCAAGAGCCCGCGGGGGGTCAGCTACTTTCTCGACAAGCTGGAAAAGGCCCGGCGGATCGTCCGGCGGGGCCGTTCCCGTGGAATTTTCTTGGCCGGAGCGGCTATGTCCCGACCCGAACAGGATTCAGCCGCGTGTTTGCCCTTTTTCTCCTCGATCCCGGCGGGGCGGGCCGACTGGGCGGAGTCGGAACCGGACCGGCAGGTGGCGGTGGAGCCGGGTCTATTCGGCCTGCGCTCCCCGGACCGTGCGTTTGTGGTGAAGGTGAGGGGTCGCA